>CAKSRC010000106.1 GCA_934486915.1 uncultured Eubacteriales bacterium | reverse complement strand
GTTCTCGACCTGTGAACCTGATTTAGGTAATGCTAACGTAGGGATGTGTATTAGAGGTGCCCTGCGGCATCTTTTTTATTGCTCTGTGGCAGATCGGGAGCACCACTTTCTACCACGTAAAATAACATTGGTTGTGATAAGTAAAATTTGAAGGATTAATTTGCTAAAGAAAGGCGATTATTGTATATGTATAGTATTTTTGATAATGATAAAAAACACTTATGTTCATATGAGGGAAATAAAGTATACGATTCATATAATGATTTTTTAAAAAGAGAAATTGGATCTTTTGATATGGAAGGAAATGTGTATAGAAACAATACATTGATAGGTAAAGTAGATACAGATGGATATATGTATTTGAAAGGTGAACGAATAGGTAGATGCGAAAATGGAATAATCACAAATGGAGCATGGTTTACAGATTCATATAATCCGAGAGAAGGAGATATGGGATATTATGAGGGATATGATGTGTTTGGGGCTGCTGCTGCTGCGTTAGTTGTAATTGAACATTTACAAAATAATCAAATTAAGACAAACTATACATCCTATAGCAAAGAAATAACTATAGACAAAGTAGAAAAAAAACAAGAATATGTAGAAAACAATTCATCAGGAAATGAATTAATAGATCGTCTCGCAAGTGAATTTTTACTTGGTGCTTGGATAGATTTAAAGCCTAAACGTATACAAAAGGGTCCTTTAATAGATGTTTTAATGTGGCTATTGTTTATAATTGAAAATTTATTAATAGGCGCAACATGTATAAATTTATTTGCGGACGCTCCAAAGGGAGTTATAATTTTTTCCTGCATAATAGTCAGTGTATCAATGTTTAATTTTATTAGGGGAAAAAATAGAGCGACTATTTTAGAAATTATCACGACTTTCTTCTGTGGAATTATTTGTGACGTGATTAGGCTTGCCGGAGTAGTATCAGAAATCTATGGATTATATTATTTATATATTTTTTTTATATATTTGATTGGTCATAAATAATATGTTAAAAATAGATAATAAATTGAATCAAAAATAAAAATATATGATATTAATAATATGATATGGAGGGATGACTAAAAAATATTCTTATGACAAAAGAAGTATATAACTAAATATTGGATACAATTACAGTCCGACCTCCTGAAATAGGTAGAGTATTAGGGAAGAAACATGGAATAATATGCAAATATGACAATAAAAAATTATCTGCCATTTAGAAGAATCCAAGTGGACAAGAAACATCATACAATATATAAGATAAAGATAATTGGAGGATAATATGGAAAATTACACAACACAAATGGACGCAGCCAGAAAAGGGATCATCACTCCGCAGATGAAGATCGTTGCGGAAAAAGAACATATAGCTGTCGAGGCGCTCAGGGATTTAGTTGCAAAGGGACAGGTTGCCATATGTGCTAATAAGAAACATACCTGTCTGAATCCTGAAGGTGTCGGCAGTATGCTGCGTACCAAAATTAACGTAAACCTTGGAGT
>CAKSRC010000105.1 GCA_934486915.1 uncultured Eubacteriales bacterium | reverse complement strand
ATATTTCATCTTTCAAATCTCTTTCCAGTTTTTAATAGAAATGCCGGTATTAATATTCCTAAAACCATTCTGTTTACAAATGGTAGCAAGACAGGCTGCACCACAGTCGGTGATGTCGTGTTGTTTTATGCAATAATATTTCATTTATTCTCGCTCAATCCTTTTTTTAAAAACCAAAGAACACACTAACCCCTGTTAATAAAATTGTAAAAATCAATGTCTCTTTTGAGATATTTTTATATTCCATCATCATATATAACTGATCAACTACGCAAACAATCAAAATAATAGAAAGAATAGCAAATAAATCTTTTTGTACAAATCTTGATAAATTCATATATATCTCCTTTCTGTGCAACCTCGCAGCACATTCAGTGATGTCGTGTTGTTTTATGCAATAGTATTTCGTGTTTTCACCCTGTTTCAACAAACCAAATCATCGCATAAATATTTAATATCCTCCACATATGCTGATGGTAAATATACACTATAACCATTCGTATCTTCTATTAGTTCTATAGGTGTTGCCAGCCAATCTTTATATTTATTACCAAACATAAATCTTGTAGTATTTTCTTTCTGTATAATAATTTTTCTTCCCCATTTTTCTCGAGATATCCGTTCAATTTTTTTTACAATATTATCTTCCGTTTTTAATTTTATTTTTTGAGGTTTTGCCATCGAACTAAATATTATTGTCATCAATACAACAAAGCACGTATCAACAGAAATAAGTGCAATCATAAAAATTGGTACTAAAAGCTCTCCACCATCTGCCACCAGTAGCAAAACTGCTACTAACAAAATCATTGCTCCTATTCCCATAAAATGAACAAAATATCTATTAAATGTTCTCATTATCGCTTTCCTCCCTATCAAGTATAATTCACCTCTTATACAAAAAGAGGTGAATTATACTATACACAATTAATTAAGTATTATATAATCACTTTAAACTGGTGTATATGCTCCGATTGTTGCGCCACCTATTGCTCCCGCTGTATAACACTTCCATAATTGATTTCCAGTCAAATTGCCTGTCACAATACCCTTTGCAGCACCAACAATTAATCCTCCTGTTCCACCAAGAATTGCACCTGCTAATGCCCCTGCCAACAATCCTCCATCAACCTGTTTCAATTCATTCTTTTCTAATTCAATAAAATTCTTCACTGTATTCTCCTCATTTTTTATTTGGCTCATATTAACTATATTTCCCTTCTGTTAGTTTAATCCCAAAGTGAATATATTATAGCGCCTGCCGCACCGCCTATTAATCCTCCCACAACTGTCCCAACAGGACCTCCGGCTGTACCTACAGATGCACCAATTTTAGCTCCTATATAAGCACCTCCTCCTGTTGCAATAGTTCCACCTACCAAATCCCAATTAATTCCGCCTTCTACGATCATAACCTCATCGTACATCATTTCATAAAATCCATTATTTAATACTATTTCCATTGCTTT
Organism: uncultured Eubacteriales bacterium; assembly: GCA_934486915.1. Lineage (GTDB taxonomy): Bacteria > Bacillota > Clostridia > Oscillospirales > Acutalibacteraceae > CAKSJY01. The sequence goes on along the minus strand of CAKSRC010000105.1, from coordinate 67 downwards.
AAATCTCCTTTTCTTTAATAAATTTTGTTTACACCTATTAAGAAAAGTGATATACTTTACTCGAGTA
>CAKSRC010000104.1 GCA_934486915.1 uncultured Eubacteriales bacterium | reverse complement strand
GCTCTTGAATATGCCGTATGTGAGAATGTAACAACTTCATCTGTTCCCGCAAATATAACATCATGTTCTCCGACTATAGTACCGCCTCTTACAGCCGAGATACCGAGTTCTTTTTTGTCACGCTTCTGTCTTACTTTAGAACGGTCATATACATATTCATACTGTCCGCCCATCTCATCATTGATGGAGTCTGCAAGTGCAAGTGCCGTACCTGACGGTGCATCAAGTTTCTGGTTGTGATGCTTTTCAACTATCTCAACATCAAATCCCTCTGTTGCAAGTTTTTTTGCAGCTTCTTTTACAAGCTTTATTAAAAGATTTACACCAAGTGACATATTTGCTGATTTCAATACGGCTACTTTTTTACTTGCTTCTTTGAGATAATCAAGCTGTTCATCTGACAAACCTGTTGAGCATACAATAATAGGTATCTGCTTGTCCACTGCGTAATCCATTCTCTCTTCAAACCCGTTTGCAGATGAGAAATCAATGATTGCATCAGCTTTTACATCGCAGTCTTTTATATCAGTAAAGACAGGGTATGGATTTTCTCTGTTGTTTACTATGTCAATTCCGGCAACTATCTGTGCTTCATCATCCTTTGCAACTATATCTGTTATCATCTGACCCATGCGGCCGTTACATCCTAACATTATTATGTTTGTCATTTTATCCTCCATTTTTTAAAAGGGCAGACCAAATGACCTGCCCGTTTTTATCATTATTTCCAATAATATCTTGCTTATACATATTTTTCACGGGTGTTTATGTTTTAATAAATAAACATATATCTGCCTTGAAAAATTATGCAACTACATTAAATCCTGCATCTTTTAATGCCTGTCTGAGGACTTCCTTATGAGCATCCTCCATTTCTGAAAGCGGCATACGAAGTGAGCCTACATTGAAACCAAGCATATTCATTGCTGCCTTTACAGGAATAGGATTTACCTCGCTGAAAAGTGCATGGATAACAGGAAGGAGTTTTATCTGAAGCTCCTGACTTCCCTTTACATCACCTGCCATAAGTTTTGCAACAATATCATGAGTTTCTTTTGGTGCAACATGAGAGAGAACTGAGATAACTCCCTTGCCTCCTAATGCCACGATTGGAACTATCTGGTCGTCATTACCTGAATATACATCGATTCTGCCCTCTGACTCATATATAATGTTTGCAACCTGCGAAAGATCTCCTGACGCTTCTTTTACGGCAACGATATTTTCTACTTCCTTAGCAAGTGAAGCTATTGTTTTTGGCTGAATGTTCACACCTGTTCTACCCTGAATATTGTAGAGTATCATAGGAATATCAACGCTGCACGCAATAGCAGTAAAATGCTTTTTAAGACCATTCTGTGTCGCTTTATTATAATAAGGAGATACAACTAATATTCCGTCAGCACCAACTCTCTGTGCCTCTTTGGATAAATAAACCGCCGTGTCAGTGCAATTTGAGCCTGTACCTGCAATAACCGGTATGCGCTTCTTTGTCATCTCAACACATGCTTTTATTGTTTCAATATGTTCCTCGTGTGTCA
>CAKSRC010000103.1 GCA_934486915.1 uncultured Eubacteriales bacterium | reverse complement strand
CTACTGAAAGATTTGGAAAAATAGGGGCTGAAACGCATAGTTTCAGCCCCTATTGAGGATGCGGGGTACCCGTGGTGCGGGCTCGCGGGTTAGCTACACCATTACTTGTCGTGTTTGACATCGATAAGGTGCGATAAACTGCATAAATGGTAAAAGTAACGGGGCTCCCATCAGACATTTAGCCAGCAGGAAGCCCCGTTTTCTCATTAAAATATTTTAGTCAGTAGTGTTCACGGCAGATGTACACATAGGGAAAGTTTATATTGTAATTTTGATCTTAGCGTACAATTCTGGAGTCTGCTCATGCAATCGGATTGAGAAGGCACAATAGGTCATCCCTTTTTCAATGCATTTCATAAATTCTTTATAGTAATCCTCTATCTCCGAATTTATTGTAATTTCTTTTACACTCGGATTTAGCGAAACTAAAATATAACAGGCACGGTATCCCTCATCCAACAAACGTGAAATTTCAGTCAACTGCTTTACAGCTCTTTCAGAGTATACCGTTGGAAAAGTAGATTTCTTGGAAAATGACAAAGTACTTTTAATCTCAATGAGTGTGTTTGTATCGTGAATAAATAAGTCTGCTTTATAATTCCCGATTTTATATTCATGGGAAATCTTTTTTCTTACACCCAAAAATGAAAAATACCGTCTTCGAATTTGAGCTTCAATCACCCTATTGGTCTGCGCCAAGTTTAATAAAATAAAACCCTTACGGTATTTTACTGCGTAAACGGCATAGGCAGTCCTTGTGTTCGGTGTTTCTATCGGCCTCAACAAAACCGTTCTACCTGTCATATCGATGAAATTGCTGAGTCTGCAGGATGATGGAATGTAGCAGACCGCATCCTTTCCGCCTATATTTACACTGCATAGGAATCGATTTTTTATTTCAGCTTGAAAGGTCCCATATACATAGTCTATAGATTTAGGGTCTGCCATCTGCTACCTCCCTTCTTAAATTCTACCGTGAATCACATCGTCTACGATTTTATCCAACTCTTCAATTTCAATCAAGTAGCCTTGAGCACGCTCAATGATATCGCCATTACGATAAATCATATCTCCATGCTTCTGAAGGTACTGTGCATCAGGCTCCTCAATTATCATTCTCGAAGAAATACCATCATTCACACGCAACGCCACACGACCATTTAACTGAGCCTTCGTCGTCGACGGGACGAGTTTTGCTTCTGGTCTTTGCGTACAAATTACAAGATGAATTCCTCTGCTTCTCCCAGCTTGCGCAATTCGTTGAACCGGCTTATAAAATGCGTTCTTTTCCTTTGTTGTTTCCAGTTGGTCAGCTAAATCCGCAAACTCATCAATAACTACAACAATCGGCGCAAGCTTTTCAGCTACCTTTTTGTTATACTCAACAATATTGGCAACCCTTGCCTCTGCCAGGAGTCTGCCCCTACGTTCGGATTCTTCGAAGATAACTTCCTTTATTACTTTCGTAGCTTCAGTTGCATCGGATATAATCCTACCTGAATACAAATGTGGCAATCCTTCGAAGTGAATAAAGTCCTCCAACTTTGAAGATGACAGAATTAACTGCATATCCTCTTTTTCAGGATGTGTCATCAGC
>CAKSRC010000102.1 GCA_934486915.1 uncultured Eubacteriales bacterium | reverse complement strand
ATCTTGGGTTGTCTAAAGAACTCGGTACAAGACACAGAGCAGGAGTAGGCATTAGTGAGGTAAGTGACAGCCTAACTATAATCGTTTCGGAGGAAACAGGTAAGATTTCTGTTGCCCTAGGTGGTAAGCTTTTAAGAAATGTAGACGGGGATCTTCTCAGAAAGCAGATAGATGAATTGCAAGGTAATACATCTGAGACAAAGAAACGATTCAGAATTAATTTTCATTCAAAGAAATCAAAGCAAAACTAAATCGGGGGTTGATTATGAAAGAAGAAACAAAGAGTATTTATTTGAAAAATCTTGGCATAAAAATTGTTTCTGTTTTGCTGGCAATGATCATATGGATGATAATCATAAATATTGATGATCCGTATAAGACGAGAACATTCAGTGTAAATGTAGAGACAATAAACGAAAGTGCACTTCAATCGGTAAACAAGGTATATGAAGTAATCGACGGCAAGACAGCAAATGTCAAAGTACGAGGCAAAAAAAGTGTTGTAGATAAATTAGAGGCATCTGATATAAAAGCTACGGCGGATCTTTCTGATCTTTCCGCAGTAAATGCAGTTGCGATAAAACCATCGCTTATGGTGAATGTTTCGTCAGAGGTGACTTTAGAGTGTGATCAGGTTCTTAAAGTATCGCTGGAGGACAGAGCGAGCAAACAGGTTAAGATAAATGTTATTACGGAAGGAAATCCACAGAAAGGATATAGTATAGGCGAGTGTATTGCAAAGCCAAATATGATAGAAGTATCCGGAGGAGAATCAGCAATAAATCAGATAAAAACAGTTAATGTTTATCTTAATGTAAGCAATGTATCTGATGATTTTACGAAACGGCTTACACCGGCGGCATATGACTCAGATGGAAACAAGATTACATCAAGTACGCTGACTTTCAGCTATGATACCGTAAAGGTCAGTGCAAGTGTATTAGAGATAAAGAAAGTTCCTGTGAAAGTGAAGATAATCGGAAAGCCGGCAGAGGGTTATCGTTATATCGAGACGAACTGTCTGCCTAAGGAAGTTGAGATAGCAGGACGCCCAAGAGTGCTTTCTAATATAAGTGCGATTCTGATTCCGGTTGAAATATCAGGTATGAACAGCGATTCAAGAAAACTCGAACAGGATATTATGGTAAGCGATTATCTGCCTGAAAATGTTACAGTGCTTGATGAGTATTCAACAGTATCTATCAAGATAGTCATAGAACAACTGTTTAAGAAAAAAATACAGATTGCATTGAGTGACATAACATTCGGAGGGCTGGAAGACGGATACGAAGCTATACCGGAATCAGACTTGTCTAATATATATATAATGGTTGCGGGAACTGCTTCAGAACTTAAAAAACTTAATACTAAGACTGTAAATCCATATATAAACTGCCGTGGACTTGATGACGGAACATATTCGATAAGACTTCAGTGTGATGTGGGAGATGAATGTGAAATAATCAGCCAGCCGAAGGTTAAAGTGCGGATAAAAAAGAAATCTTCTGATAACAAAAATGATGAAGAAAATAAAGTCAGTGCAACAGGCAAGCCTAAGGCAACAAGCAAGCCGACACCACAGCCGACACAGGAGAGTACGGATACCGGTGATGACGATAATGATAGTGGAGC
>CAKSRC010000101.1 GCA_934486915.1 uncultured Eubacteriales bacterium | reverse complement strand
TGCCCCCCAAAAGCGGTAAGAACTATACCAACAAGATATGCCACTGATCCAAAACCTACAATCTTTTCTATTGAAATCCTTTTTGATAAAATGTCGATAAGAATCAAAGCAAATATTAACCCATTAAGATACCACAATGTCCATGAATAAAAATTGTCTCCCACGAAGATATAATTTCGAATACAAAGGCATGCGTATTCTAATGATTTATTTCCTTCAATAATCCATCCATAAATCGTCAGCGGCAAATATACGGCAGACCATATGATATAAATCTTAACAATCTTTCTTATGCGATAAATAAGTTTTGTATGTAAACTTTTTTCAGGTTGCTTAACAATCAGAAAATATCCTGTGCAAGCATAAAATAACGGAACCGCATAATTTGATACATTGTAATAAAAAAACTTATCCAAAAGAATGTTGACAGATTGAAAAGGTCGAGTATGTATTCCAATTACAAGATATGCACACAAGAACTTTATTAGATCAATCAATCTATAATTGTTGTCACATCGGATTTGCTTCATGCTCCCACCTTTATTTCATATTTAGACTTTATACACAACTTTCCCCTTCACTTTTTCCAGAATCTCAAAAAACAAAGAGTTCTTAATAATAAAATTAACCGCAGTGTATGAGATAACACCACATAAAACCTCTAATATTAGGCCAATCGTATTTGGCAATTTTAGCTGCATAATAATGTAAACACTCAACGCCATAACTATTGTACTAATAAGACCCTTCATCAATGCTTTCACATTAATAGAAAACTTCACTTTTTTCTTCATATAGATGAACTGTACAGCATTTGTAAGCAATTCACTAAATACAGAAGCTATTACAGCTCCATTTTGAAGAAAAGTCGGAATTAAAGCTGCATTCGTTATAATATTTATCACAGATGCAGATGCTGAGGCAGGCAAAATTATCTTTTCGCTCTTTGTACTATAAACAAGCTGATAACAGAACAAATCTCCAAAACCTTTGATCAAAATCAAAGGACACATCAAGCGTATTGTTAGAACAGCTGGTTCAAATGCTTCACCGTATAAAAATCCAACAGCTTGCGGAGCAACAAGTGCCATCCCTACTGCTAGAGGTAATGTCATAAAACATAATATTTGAAAGCCTTTATCAAGTAATCTGTAAAAGCCTTCTCTATCATTATCGTAATAATAACTCAATCTTGGCAAAAGAGCCGCTGTAACCGCATTCGCCATAGTCAAAACCATATTAACTGTTTTTTGTGCATATGTATAATATCCGACTGATTCATCCGTTGCCAATATATTCAGCATTGTAACATCAATTTTATTATAGATACTTGACAAGAAGATAATGCACGCAATCAAAAGGACCGGCTTTATGTGATTTTTTAATTCTACTCTCGAAAAGTCAATCGAAACAAATTTTCTAGCGTGTATAACATTAAAAATATAATTTCCACCCGTAGCCAAACTGGATATCAAAGCATATACTATATAATCTTGTTTTGTTTTTACGAACAAAAACAGTGTCAAAAGTGAAAGTCCTTTGATCAATAAACTTCTTCCTGTAATATAGCCATATTCTTCAAGACCTTGATACATCCAGTCAATGTTCAGATAATTAAATGCTATAGCTAAGCCGCAAGCCGCATA
>CAKSRC010000100.1 GCA_934486915.1 uncultured Eubacteriales bacterium | reverse complement strand
CTAGCGGTGGGCGTGACGCACCCCAAGTTAGGTTTTATGAAGGGTTTTATCGCTTGCGCTATAGTTTAAACAGGGAGAAGGTTTGTACCTAGCCGTGAAAAATACGAATTTTTATTATGTGTATCTAGTAACTATAAAGATATTTGATATAATAAAAGCCCTCGATTTAATACGAGGGCTTTTAATTTTTATGAAATATTATACTTCGTTTTTATCTAATTCCCAGCTATATGAGCAATTTTGGCATACGCATTTTTTAAGACAAAAGGTTTTTTCCTTCTTTTTTCTTACAAGCATCCAAATAATCCATAATCCACCGGTGATTAAGACCATAAATGCATTCCATAAAAAGCTTCTGCTTTTTGATTTAGTATATATATTCTCAGTTATATTGACTTTATTGCTTCCACAATTTGGGCAAATCATAAATTTATATCTCCTAAGAAATTATTTATCTATTCCACAGCATTTTTTATATTTTTTGCCGCTGCCGCATGGGCAGAGATCGTTCCTGCCTATTTTTTTATCTTTTTTAATAGTTGTGCCTTGAGCATCGTCACCAACTGCATTTGTGGAGATAGGTTTAGCAACCTGCTCACGTTGAGGGGCATCTTCATTTTTCTTTAATTGGAATGTGAGCATCATTCTTGCTGTATCTTCTCTAATAGATGCAATCATTTCGTCAAACATATCGAAACCTTCGATTCTATATTCTACGACAGGATCTCTTTGACCATATGCCCTTAGTCGAATTCCACGTTTAAGTTCTTCCATAGCATCTATGTGATCCATCCATTGCTGGTCAACATTTTTAAGAAGTACGACTCTTTCGATTTCTCTTGTTAATTCACTTCCAAAGTTCTCTTCACGTTTTTCGTATAACTCTTCTGCCTTTTTGTAGATTTCATCGATGAGGAAATCAGGCTCTAAGTTTTCGATTTCACTTGGTGTGAATTGAAGATCATCAGGACCTATTAGCCAATTTAGGTAATAGTCTCTAAGGCCTTCTAAATTCCAGTCGTCCTTTGAAGATTCTTTTGGAAGGTATTTAGATACTGTAGATGTTATGGCATCTTTTACCATAGTTAGGATTTGTTCTTTGATGTTATCCCCGTTTAGGACACTGTCACGTTGACTATATATGATTTCACGCTGACGATTCATAACATCGTCAAACTGCAAGACGTTTTTACGAATTGCAAAGTTTCTTCCTTCTACTTTCTTTTGAGCGCTTTCTATGGCATTTGAGAACATTTTATTTTCAATCGGGACATCTTCTTCGATTTTAAATTTTTCCATAGTATTTTGCATTCTTTCGCCACCGAATAAACGCATTAGATCATCTTCAAAGGATAGATAGAAGCAGCTTTTACCCGGGTCACCTTGACGGCCTGAACGTCCTCTAAGCTGATTATCTATTCTTCGAGATTCATGGCGTTCAGTACCCATAATATATAATCCGCCAGCTTCCTTGACTTCCTCGGCTTCTTTTTTAATACTTTCTTTGTATTTATTATATAGTTCCTGGTAAGTCTTTCTTGCATTTAGGATTTCTTCGTCTTCAGTCTCGGTGAAACTTGTGGATTCTGAAATAAGGTCATCGCTTATGCCCATTTTTTTCATTTGATTTTTTGCCATATATTCAGCGTTACCGCCTAGAACGATATCGGTTCCACGTCCTGCCATGTTGGTAGCGATTGTAACGGCACCTTTTTTACCTGCTTGGGCGATGATTTC
>CAKSRC010000099.1 GCA_934486915.1 uncultured Eubacteriales bacterium | reverse complement strand
CTCCATATTTATTTGATATTGTTACCATAACGGTACCAACTGTTCCATAAATAATGCTAAGTAATGTAGCTATGGATTTATGAAATTTACGTTTACACTTTGGTATTGGCTTATTAACATGTTCAATTGGGCAATTAACGATAATTATCGCTGTACATAGAACGGAAATTGCCACAGAACACCATATATTTATTTTATCAAATGTAGTATTATACATAATCAGTACAGCTATAAACGAAACACAAAATAAGCAATTACACTTTAAATATGTATCAGCATGAAAACCGCCTGTAAATTGACGTATTAATATAAAACACACTAAAAAGATAATACTTTCAATTACATTGCAAAATAAAATTCCTATTCCTACAATCAAAATAATATTAAGCAGAGAAGAAATCGTAATTTCGATTCCATACTGATAGTATTCTTTTTCATCAGAGGAATCATTAATTACGCCTTTTTTTAATAAATATTGAAGTATCAACTTACTTGCACGGTTAATCATTGACACACACCCCATCTAATTGCTATAAATTTATCAAAAATTTATTGTTTCGTCAATAGATTTGGCACAACGTGCAAGTTTTAGGCACAAAAAAATCAAATTCACTTGCAAAAACAAGTGGATTTGATTTTTTATGCGTATATTTATAGTTATACATTAACTCAAATGTGTACTAAACAAATTGTTGAAAATAGTGTATTCTTAAATTATAAATAAGTTCACTATTAAATTGTTCTGGTAATTGCTGTAAGACATTTCTAATTTCATCACTGTTTTTAAATTGTGTCACGAATTTCAAAAATGTTTTAAAAAGAATTACATCATCAGCATATACCCCTGAATAAAAACCACTCCACGATCCATCATCTTTTATTGTTATATGATGCAAAACTTTATACAATTCGAGCTGATTATCATTTAGATTAAACCAAGAAACGTCGATGACTTTCTTTTTTATATTTTCAATGGAGTTATCATCTATAACAGCATTATGTAAAGTTCTAATAAATTTTCCGATTAAACCAGAAATCATATCTGAAATTCTTATTCCAAAATGAGATTTAGAATCGAGTTCATAAGGATATTGTATTCCCATATTACGTGCTGCTTCAAGCGTACTTGCCTCTTTATCAATTCCTAAAGAATAGTCCGTTATCTTTTGAGCGTTTAAAATAGGTAAGAATCCTTCAAATACAATATCATAATCCCAATTGTAATTAGTTACTGGTTTAAGGTCATTTAAAAAAACAAGTATTTCGCAATAAGATTCTATTTCCCTATGCTTTAATTTATAATTCTCTTTGTCCTTTTCTATTTGATTATAAAAAAACTCTTTCAAGTAAAAAACAACCTTACTAGGATCATTAAATATGCTGTCTATAACGTCACTTGGTCTGTAAATTACAATAGCTTTTACAATACTATATTTCATTGCTTGAACACTATATATATCGTAACCGCCAACCACACCCTAACGTTGATTGGGCACTAAAAAAGCGATAAAATAGTTCCAAAGGGATTTACCCCGAAAGGAGCTGAGAATATGCCAACGATCAGAGAAGTAAAAACCGAGCTTCGTCACAGGGAGTGGGCAGAGCAGATACAGGAATGCCAGAGCAGCGGTATGACCGTAACTGCGTGGTGCAAGGAAAAAGGTATCAGCCAGCACACATACTACTCACGCCTGAATGTGGTGAGAAAAGAACTGCTGAAACGAGCTGGATTGCCTTTGCAGCAGAT
>CAKSRC010000098.1 GCA_934486915.1 uncultured Eubacteriales bacterium | reverse complement strand
GTAGACAGACTCGAATACTATTAAGAGAATCAGCAAATTTACCACAGTTGAACATGCACACATGATGACCTATATGTTTGTTCAATTCTCTCGATGGAGAGGTTACACAAAAATAGAGACAAAGGAGTGAATGTTCTTTTGGGTATTGGAAAAATGATGGCCAGTACAGCTGCAGACTTGGTTAAAAGCGAAAATATGCAAAATAAGTCAGCTTCGTTACTTGGTATGCTTTTCCCGTATGCGGGAATAGAGAAACGTGCCTTAGATATGTATTTATCTGATGTTGAAAAATCGGACATGTCACCAGAATCAAAGTTGATTGCTGTATTAGGAGCAAAAGATACAATAAAAAAATTAAAGAACCAGAAAAGCATTGCTGATAAAGCAGTTTCCAATGCCAAAGAGGGTACTGTTTTTGATGCATCATCAGGTGTTAATCAAGAATGGCTAGAAAGATTTATGGACTCTGCTGGATTTGTGTCAGAAGAACAAGTCCAACTTATGTGGGGCAAAATCCTCGCAAAGGAATTTGAAATGCCAGGATCGACGCCACATAATATGGTTAGGATTCTTTCCGAGATTACCCCTAAGCACGCACAAGCTTTTCAATGGATATGTAGTATGCAGCGGCTTTCAATAATCATCGATGATAATGGGAACGTCAAAAATGTTCGAAATGACATTGTTGTACCTTTTGCAGGCAATGAGTCTGAATTGCGCGCTATTGGCTTGTCTTTTGATGTCCTCAATGAACTCGAAACGCTTGGCCTAATTAAATTTGATCCTGTTTCCGGGTTTGTCGCACTAGATGTCCCTGAAAAGGGTGTTATTACATATATTGACGGACTAACTCAAGAAGTTGAATCCCACAAAAAGGATCAGTTGCCTATAGGGAATATTATACTCACTGAAGCAGGTAATTGTCTTAATAGAATTATTCACGCTGACACTATATCGAATTTTTCAGTACTCGAAAATAAATATATGGTTAATCATGGGGTTGTATTCAAAGAAACAACAAGTTATACGATTAGAGATGATGGAAATGGTAATCTATCACTCCAAAAAGTTTCAAAACCTACCGTAAAGGAATAGCGCTTTTTGTTATTGAGTTTTAACCCGTATTGGAAAATATTGATGTATATGGATTCATAGAAATACCTTATGCTTAACGTTCGATTACGCAAAGGACAATTCTATACAAATTAACCGGAAATACATCTTACCTGCTCCAAAACAGATAAGGAGATGAAACTAGTGCCGAATTTTTGCAGAACGCTCATTACTGATATTGAAGCCGAGCATTTTGTTGATGGGGTTCTTTGCATCACAGATAGATTGCTTAAGCGAGCAGCTATAAATGATATTACTGCGGCAGAGAGAAATATTAAAGACTACTCTTATTTTTCTACCCTTACTCACAGAGACAATAGGGATTTTGAATACCGTGATGATGATAGGCGCAAGGAACTTCGCGCCCAAATCACAAATGAATTATTTTCTTTTTCTCGAATGAAGAATGATGATGAATTGGAGTTAGGCATAGGTGGTGCGAAACCATCTACGGAAGTAAAGTATGAATCGAAAGCCATCTTTGTCATAGGGCCACCTGCCTCTGGGAAGTCTGGAGTTGCGTCAAAGATAGCGGATTTGTATGGAGCGTATATCTTGGATTCTGATTTTGCGAAGCGGAAGCTACCCGAATATAAAAATCAGATTGGGGCAGCTACTTTGGTTCATGATGAATCAGATGACATTGTATTCAATA
>CAKSRC010000097.1 GCA_934486915.1 uncultured Eubacteriales bacterium | reverse complement strand
ACCAGATGATCTATCTGGGACTCGGCAATTGGAAAAAGGTCTTTACGAGCGATCTGTTCTGGCTATCCATGAAAAACACCTTCGGTTTCGCAGCTGTCGCAACTGCTTTCCGCGTGATTATCGGTCTTGCGCTTTCATGTGCCATATTCTCCAAACTAATTAAACACAAGTCCCTTTATCGCATACTTTTCTACCTTCCCACAATTACCCCTCTTGTGGCGGTAACGTTTGTATGGAAGTTCATATTTGATCCTCAGATTGGCTTTCTGGATCGGATTCTAAATTCGAATATCAACTGGCTTTATGATGGCCGTTATGCCATGATAGCCATTCTTATATTGACAATATGGAAGGATTTCGGCTATGCGGTTATTCTTCTGCTGGGTGCAATGTACTCGCTGCCCGTGGAGTGCTACGAGGCTGCAGAGACCGATGGCGCGACTGCATGGCAGAGATTCAGATTTGTAACACTGCCGCTTCTTAAGCCCACAATCGTTTTTATAGTAATCACTTCGCTTATTTCCTATTTCCAGACCTATATCCCGGTAATGGTTCTCACAGGAGGCGGGCCTGGAACTCAGACATATCTGGCATCTTATCTCATCTATCAGGAGGCTTTCTCCAAGTATAATTTTGGATATGCCTCGGCACTATCCTTTGTGCTGTTTCTCTTTATTGCGATACTGACTGCGATATCCTTTAGGATTTCGGGTCAGAACGAAGGGCAGGTGTAAGAAAATGAAGAAGTTAAGTTCTGTGTTCTTAAACGCCATTTTGCTGTTCTTCTGCCTCCTGGCAGTGTTTCCTTTTATCTGGATGCTCTGCTCATCCTTCAAGACCAATGCCGAGATCAGCTCCCTGGCACAAACGTTGTTCCCGCAGCATTTTTCTTTCCAGAATTATTCTGATGTGCTCAATAAGTTTGACTTCTTCCGGTATTTTGGAAACAGCCTAATTTACGCGCTGCTAATTACGGTCATAACCGTGTACACAAGCACCATTGCGGGCTATGTACTTTGCAAATACAGATTCAAAGGGCGTGATGCGCTGTTCACGATGATCCTGATGACGATGATGATTCCCGGTGTCGTTACCCTCATTCCCAGATACAGTATTATGCAGTCACTGAAATGGATCGACACTTATCAGGCGCTTATTGTTCCGAGCATCTTCACTGCCTTCGGCATCTTTTTGATGCGTCAGTCCTGCGCAGTTATCCCCAACGAGCTCATGGAAGCGGCACGAATGGACGGAGCAAATGAGTTCTATATTTTCCATCGCATCATCATTCCCCAGTTGAATAACGCCATCGTTTCCATGTCTGTTTTCCAGTTTCTCTGGGCGTGGGACGACTACCTCTGGCCGTTCCTTATGATCCGCGATACGAAGAAACAGCTCCTGCCTGTAGCGTTAAACCTCTTCAGCGGGCAATATTCCACGGATTATGCCGGCCTATTCGCCGCAACAAGCATCGCAATCATCCCCGTCGTAATATTCTATATCATTTTCCAAAAGAAGTTTATTGCAGGTATTTCCTCGTCTGCAATCAAGGGCTAAGGAGGTTTTTCTATGGCTGTCAATACTTCCAAATTCTACAGAAATCAGGTCATGTATTCTATTTTCGTGCGCAATTACAGTGAAGAAGGAAACTTCAGTGGCGTTAGAAAAGACCTTGACCGCATAAAGGCACTTGGTACCGATATCGTGTGGCTTTTGCCAATCCATCCCATTGGCAAGAAGGAACGCAAGGGTGAGCTCGGCAGCCCTTATGCTATCTCTGATTACCGCAAGATCAATCCCGAGTATGGAACGATTGATGACCTGAAGCAACTTGTCACCGGCATTCACGCGCGCGGCATGAAGTGCATCATCGACGTGGTATATAAC
>CAKSRC010000096.1 GCA_934486915.1 uncultured Eubacteriales bacterium | reverse complement strand
GTGAGAACCTGCTTTACAAGGTTAGAGCAAATTACTTCCCTCTTTAGATAAACTAATTTAGACCCCAGCCGGAGGCATGAATGGCGAAAGTCGCCTTCGACTCCTGTCACCTCGACCATAGTAGAGTATGTAGACTTAAGTGTTTGCATACTCTTTTGTTTTATGTGACAGGTGAGAACCTGCTTTACAAGGTTAGAGCAAATTACTTCCCTCTTTAGATAAACTAATTTAGACCCCAGCCGGAGGCAGAAAGGGCGAAAGTCGCCTTCGACTCCTGTCACCTCGACCATAGTATAGAGTATGTAGACTTAAGTGTTTGCATACTCTTTTGTTTTATGTGACAGGTGAGAACCTTCTTTAAAAGGTTAGAGCTAATTATTTCCCTCTTTAGATAAACTAATTTAAACCTCCGCCGGAGGCATGAATGGCGAAAGTCGCCTTCGACTCCTGTCACCTCGACCATATCAGAGTCGAACCCAAGTTTCGGGTTCGGCTTTAATTCTTTATTGCCTATACTCTAATTTTAATGTCCCAACGCGTAAACTTGCGTTTGGGACTTTTCCTTTTTCTAATAATGCCAACTACCTTATATTAAACTAACAATGCCGCCATACTAATAGCGGCATTGTTTAATGTTTAAACAAAAATTAATTAGTCTGCAAAATAGATATCATACCAAATAAGGAAAATATATATAGTCCAAATTTTTCTACTATGATCCCACTTGCCAACAAAATGTTCATCTAAAAGTTTTTCAAGCATGGGTACGTTAAAGAAACCTTTTGAAATATCAGAATTAAACTTTTCTTTTACTATATTATAGTATTTTTCATCTCTTAACCATACTCTTGTAGGTACCGGGAATCCCAACTTTTCTTTTTGCGCAGTTGATTCAGGCAAATGCCTCATTGCTGCCATCCTCATAGCGTATTTGGTATTCTTCCAATTAACTCTCAATTTTGTGGGTAATTTAGATGCTACCTTGAACACCTCTTTGTCCAAAAATGGAACCCTTAACTCCAATGAGTTAGCCATACTCATTCTATCTGCCTTTAAAAGTATGTCCCCAACCATCCATAAGTTGATGTCTAAGTACTGCATCTTAGTTTCTTGGTCATAACCTTTTACTCTATCGTAAAAAGTTTTGCACAAATCCTGTGGCCTTGTGACAATAGAAGTATCTTTAAGAAGTTTTTTCTTATCCTCTTCAGTAAACATAAACGCATTGCCTATGAATTTTTCCTCAGCTTTACAAGAACCTCTAATTATAAAGCTTTGGCCCTTAAAGTGGAAAGGAATAGCTCCTACTAATTTAGCTAGACCCTTTCTTACCGGGTCGGGTATCAATCTTTGGTACCACTTAAACACATGCGGCTCATTATATACAGTATACCCGCCAAAAAGTTCATCTGCCCCTTCACCGGATAATACAACCTTTACGTGTTCGCTGGCAAGCTTAGAAACAAAGTATAAAGCAATACAAGAAGGATCCGCTAAAGGTTGATCCATGTGATATTGAACTGTCTTGATGCTGTCCCAAAATTCCTCGGAACTTATTATTTTTGTATGGTGATCTACGCCAATCTTTTCAGACAAGGCCTTGGCCCAGCTAATCTCATTGTATTTAAGACCAAAGTCAAAACCGACTGTAAATGTCTTTTGATCTGCAAAATATGTAGATACATAACTTGAGTCAACACCACTTGATAGGAAACATCCTACCTCTACATCACTTATTTTATGAGCATTCACAGAATCTTCAAAAGCTTTTTCAATCTCGTCAACGGCCTCGTCCAATGTTAATGTCTCATCAGGGTTAAATCTAGCCTCGAAATATCGAGTAATCTTAATCTCTCCGTCTTTATAGTACAAATAATGTCCCGGCAATAGGCAATATACATC
>CAKSRC010000095.1 GCA_934486915.1 uncultured Eubacteriales bacterium | reverse complement strand
AAGCACTTGTGGGGGAATAAGATGTTAAAACTGCGGATCAATCCGATTGTTGCAAAGGATTTGAAGAACATCCGGGACTATATTGCCGAAGACAACGAGGAATATGCTGCGAAGACGATAAAAGAGATTTATGATAAATTTGAAAATCTTCAGATATTTCCTGGAACGGGGTCGGATCTCTCCAAACGGGTCAGCTTTCGGACAGATTATAAATATGCGATATGGGAAGATTATGTGATTATCTATAAGGTCGGTAACGAATATGTAGAGATTTATCGTGTGGTCAACCGATATCAGGATATTACAAGGATATTTAACTAATTAAAGAGGAACTGGAATGAAATCAAATATTAAGTATGCAAATATTTTAATTATTGCTTTGGCAGTGGCATATTTTATTATTGGTGGAATGAATTTTTTTGGGTATGTAGGTGGAAAAGTAATCTTGTTGTGTTCTATTGTATCTTTAGCAGTTGCTATAGTACAAATTATGGATGTTGTTATTTCTGCGTTACAGCTACTTGAAACTAGAATAATAAAGGTATCCATTGGATTTTTGCATGCATGGGGCGTTGAAAATGAAGACAAATCTAATAGCGAAAAAGTGTCAAAGCTTGAAGAGTATAAAAGCGATCAGAAAAATATACATAAAAAATATGAAAATATAATTGAAAAAACTTCTTTGATAGCTAATGGAATTCTAATAGGTGTTTTGATTGTATTTATTTTGGGATTATCAACAGAAATTATTAAAGAAAATGCAAAGTTAGCAGATACATTATCATTATTTTCTTTTGCTCTTATATTTGTAAGTTTGACCATACAAAGTTATTTGGATAATTATATTACACGTATTAATATAGAACTGGAACGGCTATTTAATACTATAGAGGAAGAAAAAGATGAATGAAAATTTTTCAAATGGATTACAAAAATTATATAATTGTGTATCTAAAGGATTAGGTTCTATTATGATTCCTCAAGAAGTGAGAAACATAATAGATAAGGAAGCAAAACAAATTGATATGCTTGAAATGGATGGTGGAATTACAGATAAAGCAATTTCCTTATGTAATGATATGGAGCAACCTTTAGGAGAAGTAAAAGAATTATATAGAAGAACATGTTCAAGAATGCTCTATCAGGAAATGCGAAAACAGAAAAATATAGAGGATGTTGTTAATGAAGCTAAAGCAATTCTTCAAGATGAAAATGAAGTTGCTGATGAAGTGGTAAATGAAGATTGGTTAATGAGATTTTTTAATTCTATACAGGATATTAGCAATACTGATATGCAGAAATTATGGGGAAAAGTATTGGCTGGTGAAATAAAAAGTCCTAATTCTTTTACATTACGTAGTCTGGATACTTTAAGCAAGATAACAAAGCAAGAAGCAACTTTATTTGAAGAATTAAGGCCATACATAATTAATTATAGAGGAACATTTGCAATTTTAAATGATGATGAAATAAATAAAAAATATAATGTGCTGTATGGAAAAATAGTTGAAATGTCAGAATGTGGATTAATAGATTCATCAGGATCAATGCAGTTAACATTAGGAGTAACGGCACAGTATCCATTAGAACTGATATATGATATGAAATTATTAAAAAGTAATAATATTGGGGAAAAGAAAATAATAATTCCAATATATAAGTTAACTCAAACTGGACAAGATATTTTAAGTGTTGTTGCTGATAATTACGACGAAAATTATTTACAAGATGTAGCAAATTATTTGGCAAAAAATAATCGAGAGATTACTTTTACTATGCATGATATTGCGAAGAAAGATGGTGATAACATACAGTATGTTGCACAAGGAAAAACGATTTTAATTTCTGATTGATAACACAATCATGATAACAAATTGATAACACCGTTCAGTACAGCCTATGGATGTAGGATAGTAGAACACATATAAAACCAAATAGAAC
>CAKSRC010000094.1 GCA_934486915.1 uncultured Eubacteriales bacterium | reverse complement strand
ATATCATTCTTAACAACATTTCCAATAACAGACTTAGCTTTACCTGCAGCTACTTCATAGCTGTCATTAACTGTTTTCGGATTTATTCCTACTACAGGCATAGGGTAATCCTTTGATTGATTTTTAGACGGTATTGTAAGAGTTGCCTTTGTATTGGTATATCTTACACCCGAATTGTCCCCCGTATATTTAATAGTGTATGTAATTGATTGTTTAATACTTTTTAATTTATACTTTGAATTTGATATTGTTGTAGTTCCGTCACTGTTCTTAGTTACCTCAAACCCTGCTTTCTTTAAGGATTCAACTGAAGAATCTATAACTTGGAAGTCTGCAGGAACAGTATCAACTATATTAGCGTCAACCTTTTCTACCTGACTAACATAGACAGTCGCATCATCAAAGATTGAAACTAATTCTTTACTGGTTTCATCCTTGTTGTAGACATAAAACCTATTACAGGCAGGTTCGGTAACCCTACCCAATGTATATCCATCATTAATATATTCGTATGGTTCCTCTGTGCTAAATAACTTTTTGGCTAAATCCAAATTATAAGAGTCCTTGCCATATCCTGCAAACATACCAATAACAGTAAGCCTAACTCCATCCATATTTTTTAATTCTATACCTACTTTTCTCGCAGCATTGAATTCTTTAGGCTCACAGCTAATCCCATCCCCACATTTATCGAATATTTCATCATTCTTAAAATATGCTGTAGGTATACCATCAGTCAATAAAACAACTTCTAGATTTCTGTCCGGATTCATAGCTTGATGTGCCTGGGCTACCTTTTTTGCAAGCAACAATCCACCATGCATATTAGTAGAAGCAAGAATTGGTATTCTAGCTATTTTCATAAACATGTTTATCTTAACCATCTCTCTATCGTTAGAAAATATATCCGAGACATTATTTGTTAAATCTAAATTCTTAGTATATATTATATTTTCTTCATTGGTAAAATCATATACATTTACGTTTTGATTTTCTCCATCTCCACCGCAAAAATCAACAACTCCGATTTTGGATCCATTCCCTAAGAAATAATCAACCATACAATTAGTTTCATCCATTACGCCGTCACCAATTTGATTACCTAATAAAATTTGTGCTACGGCCCTATTTAAAGGACATGATCCGCCTCCGCTTATCTTAACGACATTTTCCGACATAGATGTTGATCTATCTAATACAAATAATACATCACGTGGCTTTACTTCCCCTTGATGCTCAGTGGATTGAGCAGAATGATAAGACTGAGAAAGAGTCACATCAAAAAATTGAGAAGGATTTCCATGCCCATCGGCCTCTGAAATAGAAGTATTTTTAACAGCTGTTTTATCTAAGGTTATTGTACCTTCATCAGCTGCAAATGCAGAGAAACACATAGGCGCGAGCAACGCTAGAACCAAAAAAACAGAAACAAACTTTTGCAATTTTTTACTTACCTTGTTCACAACATTTCCTCATTTCTATAAATACTTATTTTTCTTGGATTATGATACCAATATTGTAATTATATATATATCCACGTATTTTGTCAAGTTTTGCACATAAAAGTGGTCACCATTTCCACATTTTTTTGGAATGATGACCGCTTAAATCATAATTTATTTATATTTTAGATAAAACAGCAGGATTAGTAAGTCACTTAAATGATTAAATTCAAAAGACATTAGGACTCTTCCTGTAGTAGCCCTTCTTACAAATGTGGAAAAGTCCTGTATCTCCGAAACAGGTGCATCCTCTTCTATTTTCTGACAACAGGGTTCTTCTGCTTCCATAGAAATTATTCTTCCCCTGCGTTTGGTAATCTCACATATTGATCGTCCATATTTTTATCAGGGATTCTTGTAAATAATAATTCTATAGATATACATTTATAACAAGTCACAATAGACCTATTTAATATAATTAAAATAATAGAAAAAGGCTGATTTCACTTAATAGCAAAATCGGCCCTTTTGTTAAATTAGTTCAATAGCTTGTACTTATTATTTATTATATTCTTTCTTTTTAGATATAATTACTGCTGAAATTGCTATTGATGATATAAATAATATTGTTGCTA
>CAKSRC010000093.1 GCA_934486915.1 uncultured Eubacteriales bacterium | reverse complement strand
CACCTGTTATGTATTCTGTGGATATGGTTCCGGATCAGTTAAAAAAGTTATTTTATATGAATCCGATGACTCCGATCATTGTTGCCTATCGTGATATCTTTTATTATAAAAGAGAGCCGGAACTTGGAACACTGATGCATGGTGGGATTGTTAGTATCGTTTTATTGATTATTGGCTGTTTTGTGTTTGGAAGACTCAAAAGGCATTTTGCGGAGGAAATGTAATGCAGGAAGAGTATGCAATTGAAGTAAAAAATATTACGAAAAGTTTCAAAGTATACCTTGATAAAGGGAATACTATGAAAGAGAAAATTCTTTTTAAAAAGCGAAGACGTTATGAGGAAAGAAAGGTTTTACAGGGAATTTCTTTTCGGGTTAAAAAGGGAGAAGCAATTGGTTTGGTAGGTCATAATGGCTGTGGAAAAAGTACGACATTGAAACTCCTGACACGTATTATGTATCCGGACAGCGGGGAGATTGTGATGCGTGGACGCGTATCAAGTCTGATTGAATTAGGGGCAGGATTTCACCCGGACATGAGTGGAAGAGAGAATATTTATATCAATGCATCGATTTTTGGACTTACCAGAAAAGAAATCGACGAACGTCTGCAGGAAATTATTGACTTTTCGGAATTGGAGCAGTTTATCGATAATCCCGTTCGTACGTATTCTTCCGGAATGTATATGCGTCTGGCTTTTTCAGTTGCGATCAATGTTAATGCGGATATTTTATTGATTGACGAAATATTGGCAGTAGGGGACGCTAATTTTCAAAATAAATGTTTTGGAAAGTTAAAAGAAATTAAAAAATCCGGAACGACGATTGTTATTGTGTCGCATTCGCTGGGGCAGATTGAGCAGATATGTGAAAGAAGTATATGGATAAATGAAGGAAAGATTCAAGCGGAAGGAAGTCCTTATGAAGTACATCCGGAATATCTGAGATATATGGATGACAGAAGAAATGAAGCGCAAGACGGACAAGCAGAGAATGATAACAATACGACAGTTCGGAGCCACGGTCATGCCTATATTGAAAAGGCAGTGATAAAAAATCAAAATGGAAATGTCACAGGAAGATTCCAAACGGGAGAAACTATCAAATTGCTATTTGATATAAAAGCGAAAAAGACAGTACGGGAAATTCATGTAGGTGTGAGCATTGTTAGAGAGGATGGAGTGTATTGTTATGGAACCAATACAAAAAATGATGACATCGCTTATGTGGTCGTGGAAGGCGCAACTACACTTCAGCTGATACTGTCAGATATCAACTTGCTGCCCGGCAGATATTATTTTGATTTTGAGGTGAAGGATCTGGATGGATATGTGCTTGATTATTATCAGAAAGCATTTGAAATAGAAATTGTTTCAGCGACTGCGGATGTCGGAATCTGCAAAATAGACCATGAATGGTCAGGAGCAACAATTTGTCAATAATCAATTTTGAAGGAGAAAGAAAATGATAAAATACATAGATGGAAGATCTCAGCTATACAATGTAAGCGACATAATGAAGAGTGTAAACAACTATATGAATGTACTTGATGCCGGAGAAGAGTCCACGGAGCAATTGCACCTTATGATGATGCAGGAATACGAAAAGTGTTATGACTATATGGACAGCTTGAATCAAGGATATATGGTTACACCGTATAATCCAATCCCATTTCAGGGTAAAAAAGGAAAGATAAAGGAAATTATCAAAAGAGTTATACGGAAATGTATTGTATGGTATACTACGGATCTTTGCAATCAGCAGACCAATATCAATTCAACAATGGTATATTTGATGAATCACCAGCTGTATATAATGCAGGGCTTGATTGATGAAAATAAAAAGTTACACGATAAATTAGATGAATTAACACATAACAGGGAAGGAAAAGATGAGTAAGATGTTGAACAAAAAAGTTTCTATTATTATTTTGACGTGGAATGGGCTTGATTATACAAAGCTGTGTATGGATTCATTAAAACCTACCATCAATGATTCGAATATTGATGTATATGTAGTGGATAATGGAAGCACAGATGAAACATTACAATATTTAGATACATTGAATTGGATTCATGTGATTAAAAATAAGGAAAATCTTGGATTTGTACGTGGAAACAATACAGCAATTAATCAGATCCATGATGGAGATATTCT
>CAKSRC010000092.1 GCA_934486915.1 uncultured Eubacteriales bacterium | reverse complement strand
CGGCTTAAACAGTCCTTACTGTCCAAGCAAACAAGTAATTTATAATTATGCCGTATGATATCCATAACATGATCTTTGTTTCCTGCAGTCCACTCAGTGATGAGTGACAAATAATCAACATAAACACTGGCAGACTCATTATGTTCTGCTACATTTCCTCTACAGAAGCGTAAATTCTCTTGTATTGTTTTTGGAACATCTTCCGAACAAACATATCGATACCCTTCCAGTTGATTTCTCCCCAAATATCTTTGCATCCCAATCATATACTTAAAGTACTCATTTTCCCACTCATAATCCTTATACAACTCATTCATTTTTTCTTCTGTTATTCGTTTTATCCTGACCGGAATTTTTCTTAATCCCTTATTCAGCAAATACACGCATCTATGCTGTCCCTCACAGAGATTTAAGTACCCTTTGGGGTTCCATTCCGCCTGAGGAGCCGATGCCACAAAAAAATCCATTCCCTGATTTATTTCTCTCTCAAAACAATCAAATAGCTGCTTACGTTTTCCTACAATCTCCATTTTCCTTGCATTTCCGATCAAAGATGAGATTCCAAACAGAGAAACATATTCTGTAATATCTGTATTTTCCTTCCCCGCTAAATAAGAAAACAGCTGAATGTACGGGGTAAACGATGCAAGTGGAATATCTGCATATCCTGCCGGTTCCCGTATCGTTGTAAATATTTTTTCTGCAGAAACCCATGCAATTACCTGATCTGCCTCTTCTTTCGCAACTCTGCAGACCGGTTCTCGATTTTTTTCAAAAAAATCTGCCTGCACATATGGTATTTTCCGAAGCAAATTATATTGACACCCCTGCATCATATTATATTTTTCAATCAATTGAATACGTATCTTTTGACTGGCAGCGTTACATTTCATCGGAACAAATAGTATCTTTTTTATCCCCTGCCTATATAATGTCTCTGCAACTTCCATATGATTTAACGCGTTCTGAAGCATAATAAATACACATGCATCCTTGCTCTGCCGCAGCTCTCTGATATCTGAAACAACCGGAATATCTTGGTACATCTTTATTTCCTGTGCTCTACGGTCTATAATACCACCACAGAAATATCCCTGCTCCTTTATCTCAGAGATTTGTTTTTGTGTATAATTATTGAAACCATATAATACTATCTGACATTTACAATCAATGTCGTATGTTCTCATCTGATGATTCTCCCCAAAATCTGGTCTGCATAATCGTCAATATCATCGTTGCAATCGTAAATTGGCAGCAGGCATTTTCTACACATTTCATATTCATTTTTATTTCCCTGTAACATATCAATCCAGAATTTTCTAAGTTTTTCGCCATTCCATATCTGATACAGGCTTTGCTCTTTCAAATCACCAACTACCAGCTTGCGTTTCCAATCCGCACAGCAAACTGTTACTTCACCATCCGAATTAATAATCAAATTGTAAAACGAATACGGACATATTTTTACATTCTTTAACTCCTGACCATGCATACCTTTATTATGTATATCAAATTTCTCTGTAATTTCCGCATAATCAGACCAAAGGGGAATGACCGTGTCAATAAATATAGCATCACAAATGTCTCCAAATAGATCATAGAATATTTCTTTCTTTTTCTCTGTATTCACCGCAGCATCCACAGTTTTTATATAAATTTCACATTTTCCCCTGCTCTTCTGATATAAATCCTTTATATTATCCACAAATTTATTAAAATCTATATTTACCCCCGCAATGTTTAAATATCCCTCTCCATCTATCGCCTCAATTGAAATCCGAATTCGATTTATGCCAGAGTTCACGAGTTGGTCGTTATATATTGGAGAAAGCTGGCTCGCATTTGTAACAGTTTCAATCCATTCTGATATATTACTTGCTGCCGCATATTTTATCATGTCAATATAATCTGGATTGAGCAACGGCTCTCCAACTCCCGTCAATCGCAGAACCCTTAGTTTTCCATTAAACTCTTTCATATCATCAATTATTTTCTTATATAAGTGTAATTGCATAAATTGCTTCCTGAATGGAAGCTGCTCTTGTGTACTCTGCACTGCGCAAAACCCACATTTGAAGTTACATAAATTGCATGGATCTAACGCTATCGAAAAAGGCATTTTTAACGGCAAAACATCTTCCAGCTTTTCCCTGTTTTGCTTCACTATATTTTTATTTATCGCTTTCATATTGTTTCCTTCTCC
>CAKSRC010000091.1 GCA_934486915.1 uncultured Eubacteriales bacterium | reverse complement strand
TTGGAGTGAAGGTATCTATTGTAGAAAAGTACATATTTCTGTAAAAAAGCTCATTTGCAATGACTTGACTTTTTCGTAAATGTCTGCCAGGTAACGGAAAGTTGGCAGTGCCGTGTCACATTCTTGTGACTCAGCAGTGTCGGGGACTTTTCGTTTTTTCAGTGTTGAATGGTTGATCGTCTTTGCCCTGCTCACTATTTTTGCTTTTCTTTTAAACGATTTCTTATGGCTTTGGAGTTTAAAATCTCAAATGAGATTAATAGCACAATAGAGAAACATGTTATTTTGCATCCTATGTCAAATCCAATTGGTCTATAGATTAATTCTATATTGTGGTCTCTTACGTCATCTAATTGGAAGGCCAAAAAGTTATTCCAATTTTTTTCTATTGCTACTACTTTTCCGTTATCGTAAACCTTCCATCCTTCATCATATGGTATCGTCGTTGCAATATTGCTCTTCTCGCCGGAATATGTCATTATTAAATGAGAACTGCTCACTTCCTCTATTGAAATAGCCTGTTCATTCACTAACTGGGAATTTTCATATATTACATTTTTATTTTCTGTATAACAAGTAATACTATTAAGGTCATAATTTTTGTCTTCCGTTGTAATGGAAATTTCTAAGGAATCTCCTTTTTCAAATTCTCCAATATAATATATTTTGGAGATGGGCTCGTAATCAAGTTTCTTTTCCGCTCCGGGTCCTGTCACTTTTATTGAGGTGTCTGACCAAGATGATGGAATTGACAAATATACAGAGCCTGCATTTTCTACAGTGACATTTAGGAGATTTTTTCCTTCGTAAGAGTTGTTAACAATGGTGCAAGGGTTAAATGCATTGTCCTCTAAACCACTTATTGATTTCCAAATTTTATTTAGTAAATTGAAATCATTTAATTCATCCAAATCATAATTTTCTAAGTTATTAACGGGGAATAAAACCGGTAAGGCATATTGGTTTTTAAAATATACAGTATTACCGTATTCTCCTATTGCCTCATACGGCTTTGCATTAATTATATTAGTTAAGATGTACTTCAAACCTAACAACGATTCTGTTGCCATTGGGATATTTGTAGTATATTTTGCCCACATCCAATCATGCTTAGCACCTAACCTCTTTAAAAATTTTAGATTTTTTGTATTCTCGGTAGAAGTAAAATTTGTTACACCTCTATAATTAAATAAGTTGCCATCACATCGTCCACTAGTAAAGATTTTATCCATGCGATAGAAGGAATCATCATTTATTACCTCTTTAGCATTTTGCATCATCAATTTAGTATCTTCGTATGCTTTTCTCGACTGCATCCCAGTACCTTTTAGATAAAGGTATCCATTACATGCTAAGGAAATTACAACACTGCACAACAAAACTATTGCTGAAGCTTTTCTTCTATTATATGGATTATTTAAAGAAAATACTGTAAAAATTATTATGACAAAGAGAATATCCAAAGAAATTCCCTTGATATTTATTTTGTCAGTGGCATTTAGACCAACAAATGCCAAAATAATGCCCAAGATCAATAATACCTTAAACATTTCTTCTTTTGAAGGCATGCCTTGCCTTAGAACTTCGCATGTTTCGCACGCAATAAGCAGAAGAATAAAGCTTAAAATGAACGAATACCTATAATTAAACCAAGAATTATTACTCAAACCGTGCCAGATTTGATTTATAAAGCTAATTTCAAAACTAATAAAGAAAATCAGGATTAGAATCGAAAAAACAGCCTTTTTCTTGAAAGAGATTTTGTTACTTACGAAAAATAGAATATCTAGAACAATAACAAGTATTCCAACATAAATTAAAGGTGAGTTGCCGTTTAACGAATTGATTTGTCCTGTAAATAATCCTGACAATATTTTAGATGGTTTTGTATTCAGCCTCATACCTTTAAACATATCAATGAGAGTCAAACTTCTTTCAGAAGGTAATCCGAGATAAGTTGGGATCAACAAAAATGCACTTATTCCTACTCCAACCAACGATGCAAACGCATACTTTACAAATGTTCTTTTTATATTATCCTTAAATTTACCTTCCGATAATAATATTTGCGCAATGTAAAAGATAAATGAACCTATGCAAAGCATAAATCCAATGTAAAAGTTGGCTATTACCGCAATAGTCAGTGAAAGAACATACTGCAATATATTCTTACCGTCTATAATTTTTCTAATTCCAACATACATTATTGGAAGCAGAATCACTCCGT
>CAKSRC010000090.1 GCA_934486915.1 uncultured Eubacteriales bacterium | reverse complement strand
GAATATAAGTTTGCATTATGGGAGCTTACAAAACGTGAGCTTAAACGTAAATACGCCAGAAGTTATATGGGAATACTTTGGAGCATTTTTTATCCGCTTTTGAGAATGATTTTGGTTGTATTTATGTTTTCTTTTGTATTTAGTAAGGGTATAGACAAGTATCCGGCATATTATTTTGCTGGATTTTTATTGTTCGAATGTTTTAGTACAGCAACGACTACATCACTTACTTGCCTAAAGGATAATCGTGATTTTATATATAAAACAAAACTTCCAAGAGAATTATTAGTATTATCAAGAGTGCTGACAGCTTTCTTTAATACGTTATTGGGGTTTATACCATTTATATTGGTTCTTTTAGTATATCGAGCAAGATTAACGATTAATATATTTTATATGCCAGTCGTATTTTTACTTTTTCTTTTATTTATAGCTGGAACATCATACGTATTAGCTATTATTTTTACAATATTTCCAGATATAAGGAATATACATGCTAATATTGTGTTTATTTTAAGATTTTTTGTCGCAATGTTTTACTCAATAGATTGGGTATCAGAAGGAATACAGAATTTCATAGTTCATAATCCTTTATACGCATTTATAAAGATTACAAGAGATTGTATGGTATATGGCAATAAACCAGAGATGTATTTTGTTATTGAGATTTTGATATGGAGTGTTGCAATGTATTTGTTGGGAAAGGTTATTTTTAAACTATTTATAAATAGAATTATGGTGAGGTTGTAAAATGAATATCCGAAGAATAGATTTTGAACAGCTTAAGCATAATATTTATGTAGTTAGGCTACTGGCAAAAAGGGATAGGCAAAGAAATAATTCGTCTGCATTTTTGGGGCAATTATGGCAGATTATAAATCCCTTTATATATATGGTGGTAATGGCATTACTTTTTACAAAGATGTTTGGAAATGAAGATTTTGTGTATTTCCCAATATATATATTAATTGGAACAATGATTAATTCCTTGTTTGGAGAGGGTACAACAAGTTGTTTGACTGCATTATCTGGCAATAAGAATTTTTTGATAAATTCAGCAATCTCGAGAAGTTTATATCCAGTAGAAAGAGTATATGTTGCATTTGTTAACTTTTGTTTTTCTATTATAATTTTTGTTATTGTTGCATTGTATTATGGGTTGAAACCTAAATGGGAATGGCTTTTAGTTGTGCCCAATATCATTATGTTTATAGTTATGATTTTAGGTATAGGAAAAATTCTTGCTATAATTAATGTGACGTTTGCTGATATTACATATTTTTACAAAATATTTACGTTATTTGTATTTTATGCATCAGCAATATTTTATGATACTTCAAGATTATCGCCATTAATGCAACAGCTGATTTCACTAAATCCAGTATATGTATCAATAGCACTAGCAAGAATATGTGTTATTGATGGAATGGTAGCAAATGGAACTCTGTGGGCAAAACTGTTTTTTTGCTCAGTTTTTTGTTATTCATTGGGAACCTATATTTATAAAAAAAATGTTCAAAATATAATTGAAAAAATATAAGATTAAGTTTAAGGAGAAAAAGAGATGAAGAATGAAGTGAAAAAAGAAATGAGTAATCAAAACGTTAAGGTATCAATAATTGTGCCTATCTATAATGCGGAAAAATACTTAAAACAGTGTTTAGAAAGTATTCAAAGTCAAACTTTAAGAGATATAGAGATTATATGTGTAGATGATGGATCTACAGATAGTTCACCAGAAATTATGGATAAATTTGCAGAGAAGGACAGCAGATTTAAAGTTGTACATAAACCTAATGGCGGAAATGGACATTCTATGAATGCCGGACTTTCTGTTGCGACAGGAGAATATATAGGATGTGTTGAAGCGGATGATTACATAGAAAAAAATATGTTTGAAAAACTATATTTATATAGTAATGATGGCAGTATAGATATTGTGAAAAGTAATTTTTGGAATTGCTATGAAGATGAATCAGGAAAAATAACTAAGGTAGTAAATGAGGAAAGAAATAATATGCCAGAACTTGCCATGCCATTTACTATCAAAGAGTATCCGCAGATTTTATGGGGACATCCATCAATTTGGTCTGCTATTTATAAACGTAACTTAATTGAAGATAATAATATAAAATTTAAGGAAGCCAAAGGGGGTGGATGGGTAGATAATCCGTTCTTTTTTGAAACAATGTGTTGTGCTAAGAGTATATATTGGACTAAACGTCCGTTTTATAACTATAGAACAGAGGTGGAAGG
>CAKSRC010000089.1 GCA_934486915.1 uncultured Eubacteriales bacterium | reverse complement strand
CCCGCAACAAACTCATAATCACTTTGATTATATTGCACTATTGGGGTTGTAAGCTGCTGGGTCTCTGTTATTTCCGTACCATCATAATATGAGCTGTAGTCTTTTAAAAGCTCAGCTACTGCCCTGGAATAACTATCTGTAGTCTTTACATCCATGCGCCTGCTATTCATCATCAATGCTTTAACGTCCATGGCCTCTACCGAGTAATTTATTTCAGTCAAGCTTTCAACATTGACGTTTACAGTGTATACATACCCCACAAAGACCCTTTTAAGCTTTTTGTCGTATCCCATCTCAACTTCTACTTTAGATCCAAGCTTAGTTATTTCCGGGATGCAACTGTCATCCTTAATTTCTCCTCTTCCACCTTTGGAATCATAGCTTGTAACCTTAGATTTAAAGTTAAATGTACAAACACTTGCCTCAAGGCCTGTTGAAAGTACAACTGAAATATCCCTTATAAGTAGATCCTTTTCTTTTGTTATGTTTTTTCCGCCTACTTTTATAGTCACTTTATGACCTTCAAAGTCATTATATTGGTTTTTAAGTGATTTAAGGCTTTTCCCCATAATTATGTCACCTCCGTTAATATGAAATATATAATATTAAATTATTGTATTTAAGTGCTAATTGCTTATCCTGTATATCCAAATAAGTCATCAAATACTGCATTAGACATATCGGGATCAGTAGAATTTGTTTTGTCTTTTGGCTTTTTATACTTGTGGCCAACCATTATTGTTTCAACTTGACTATCAGGTACCCCCGTAATCCTTAAGCTTACCTCAGCTCTAAGCGCCTGGCCTTCAGGTGAAAAATATGTATATCTCACACTTAAATCATTGACAAATCCGCTAATATCAAACTGCCCCCAGTAAAATTGAACCAATGTATTTGACGTCTCCCCGGAAACAGATTCCTTAAGTTTTGTAAGGCATGTTAATTCTTTATTTTGTACATATATTTCACTAACCTTATTTCCCCAATTGTACCCCGCAAATTGTTTTGGTAGTTTGCCGTCAATTCTTTCTCTATTGGGATTCTTCTTTAAACTCATGAAACCATTAATTGCACCCGTAGTACTAAACTTATTATAGGCTAATTCATATGTATCAACCAAATCAAAGATAAGATCCATACTCATAGTATGGGAACCCGAGTCACGTATTGGCGTTTGCTTTTCTTCCTTTCCTTCAAGATTTTCCTCAACCTTATATCCTATACCATAAGACTCATATATAGAGCTTGGATTTATCATTACATTCCATACCTCTGGCTCGCCAACTACCCTGCCTTGTGCATAAGGATAAAACATGAGCTTCGCTTTTGTCGATGTACCAAATATGGCATTGCCAAGTGCTTCTGTTCCAAAACCCGCCATAATTTATTTCCTCCTATCTCGATATGCCGCAGCGTTTACGCTCCAGCTCTAATCTTTTTTCTATTTTATTCATTATTTGCCTTGATATATCATCTACATCAATATGAACATCACGTACTGCGCTGTCAACATAACTTCTAATCATGTTTTTGGTTTCTTCTTTATCCATCCTTTGTTGAGCAACTGACCTACCGTAATGCTCCTCAATTACCCTTTGCTGCGGCGCATTTTCCATTTGAGATCTAAGGGTATTCATACCGTCTTTTAGATCAGATGTTTTTTTTGGAACATTTTTAAATGAAATAGGCTGCTTGTATTGCATATGATCCGCAGGGACGTAACTTTGCTCCACACCTTTTAAATGGTTAAGAACTGCAAAATCTCTACCAACATCTTCAATTACATCATTATAATATGTTCTCAAATTATTCCTATTATGCACTATTGATTCATTTGGGGTAAAGCCTTTTAAAATAGAATTTTGTACATTCTTTTTAATTAATTTTGCAATACGTCTTGTGGATTCACGCTCCTCTATTTCAGGAGTAAAACTATTTATATTATAATCTAAACTTATCCTATTTTGCAATGTAAGCTCTTGGTTTATCGTCGTATTTATATCTTTTTCGAGCTTTTTTGTTAACATGTTTTTACTAAAAAGCGAGTTTTTAACTATATTACTAACACTTTTAGATATATTGGAAATATTATTTTGAATTCTTTTTTCTATCGTGTTATTAACCTTAGCTAACTCGTTTTCAACCTTATTTTCTATAAGAATATTTTGAACATTATTTTTGTTTGAAACTGTCTCACTCTCATTTGTGACATTTGTTTCTCTATTTATTAGGTTTGTAGTCACAAATGTGTGCTCCGCCGTATATTTCTTCAACGCTTTGTTTG
>CAKSRC010000088.1 GCA_934486915.1 uncultured Eubacteriales bacterium | reverse complement strand
TACAACAGCCGCTTTGACAATGCCATTATCGAAACGCTTGAAAATTCGTTCGGTGAATTAAAGTCAAAAAACAGTATCACGGACGCAATTCTTTCAGCGGCACAAAATGCGGTCGAGGACAGTAAATCAGACTATCTATCAGAACTTAAATACGCAAAAGAAAACAGTTTTTTGGACGGCTTGGACGAGCTTAATATTGATGTGGAGTTTCAGCAGACGGCGGAAGTGAGCATTGCATATATTGTTCTTCAAAGGCTCGGAATTAACGCAGATAACATTTTTGAGCGTGAGGACTTTCCGCATATTATGAACTTCAACACAATTCCGGCACTTTCGGTTTTGGGTAATGCGGTATCAAGCATATCGGAGGAAACGCTGCGGAATATCTCCGAAACCATCCGTGCGGAGGTCCGTGAAGAAATAAATGCCCGAAAAAATTTTGCGGAAAAGGAAAATGCGGTGTATAATGAAGTCAAAGAAAAAGACGCACCGACAATAAATAATGAAAGGACGGATAGTTATGAAAGAGATAACATACACGGAAGTGAACGGATACCTGATTCCGAACTTGACAACGGAACAAGCGGAAGTACAGATAGGCAAATACGGGCAGATGAGGCGGAAATTTCTCAAACAGAGCCGACCGAGCCTATACACGAGCCTGATGATAACGGGCAAAATAACGGAGCATCTGTTGGAAGTACAGAGGACAGCGACAGAGAGAATACAGACGATAGTGAAAAGGTTGGCACAGACCGAGGGCGTGAACGAGGAGATGAAAGCGAACGATCCGATGATGTGGACGGGACTTATGAACAACCTTTTACATTCAGCGGAAGAAATCGTTCTGCCGGAGGTAGTTTACAGTTAAGCCTGTTTGACCTCATTCCGACAGAGGAGCAACAAAGAGAAACCGTACAGAGAGCAGCACACGAAATTTTCGGTGCTGCTTTTTCTATGCCGCAACAGATAATCGACGAGGTTTTATGCGACGGTACAAACGATAAGGACAGTATCATTGAGGTATGTATAGAATTTTCAAAGGATAAATCGGTTGAGAGCAAGGCGGAATTTCTTAAAAATTTGTATAAGACAGACGGCAAAGGCTTTATCTTTGACGGTCGAAAGGTATCGGCTTGGTGGAACGCCGACGGAATACGCATATCCTATGGGGACAGAGCAAACACAAACACCGCACAGCTCATATCTTGGGAAGATGCCGCAAAGCGAATTGATGAACTTTTGAACTTGGGCAGATTTGCACCGAAAGACACGCTTTTGCAGATGAGCAAATATGAGTATAACAAGGTTGCGGACAGATTTATTGAACTTAACAGAAATCTGAATGATGAAAAATACCCCGAATTAAAATCTGTCGCTAAAGAAGAATGGCTTGACGGTGTTTATCCCGATAAGGTAGAGCGTATGGCAGAGTTTTTGAAAACCCCGAAGGGCTTGGACGAAATAAAGACGGTAACGCAGAAACTATGCGATATGTATGCCGAAAATAATGATATAGTCCATTACAGATATAACAATCCCAATATCGTGAACGGTATGCTTGCCGACTTGTATATAACAAGGAAAACTTTTTCCGCACAGGAGCTTACATACTCTCCGCCGGAGCGATTTATTTCAAACGATGAAATTGATAAGCTGCTTCAAAGGGGCGGTATCGTATCAAACGGCAAGTATCGCATATACACTTTCTTTGATGCGCACAACGACAAAAAGGAACGAATAAAATTTCTTAAAAACGAATACGGTATCGGCGGCAGTTATAACGGAGTAAGCAATGAAGACCACGGCGGAAAAGGAATTTCGTTCAGCCACGGAGATTTAACAAAGCCGTATGCAAAAATTCTGCTCAAATGGAATGAGGTTGAAAAGCGTATTGACAGGCTCATTAAAAGCCGTAATTATTTGAATGAGGCGGAGATACGAAATATTCCGAATTATGAAAAGGAACAGGTCGCACGCTCGATTGAAAGTGCGTATGCGTATGACAGAACAGAAAATATGGTTATGCCGTATCCCGCCGGTTCGGAATATACGGACGCAACAAAAATACTTGTTGATAAGTTGAGCGATACAACGCATACACAGACAATGCTTGCCGACTTAAAAGAGCTTTTTGCACAGACTCCCTCCGATGCACGGAGCTATCCGTACAGAGAGAAAGCAGTGCAAGACCTTGAAAAATATGCAAACGGTGAGTATAACCTGTTTCCGCATATCGACAGAATTGAGGAGGTTAAAGAGGAAACACCGGAAGAACAGCTTGCCGAAATGAG
>CAKSRC010000087.1 GCA_934486915.1 uncultured Eubacteriales bacterium | reverse complement strand
TGATTTTTTTGAGTTGGCAGGTATTAAATATCCATTCATATCTTATTTCTCCCTTTTTATTTACGTCCACCTGGACCTCTTGCACCAGCAGCAGCTTTTGCACGATTTGCAGCTTCTGCTTCTTCAGATAATTTATGTGCAGATGCACCACTTTTTGCAGGAGTAATGTTTCCTTTTAAGGATACAGCATCTGTAGCTCTTCCTATTCCATATTGTTCCATAACATCTGCATATTGATCATATTCACGCATTGCACTGTTCCACATTGCACCAATAGCATGTGTAGAATCACTTCTAAACGCATCAATGTAATTATTAACAAAGTTACTTGTCATATCTTCAGCAGCTTTTATTTCAGCAACAGAAGCACCAGAAGCTTTCAATCTTTCTAGATAATCATTAGCATCTTTAACATTTGAGAATCCAACACCAGAATCATCACCCTCTTTAAGAGCAACACGACCACTGTCTAAAAGATTACGATATTCCATACTATTACATTGTTCAATTTGTCTGTCTATTGCATCAACTGCATCTGTATCATTTCTTCTAGCTGCTTCCTCTCTTCTTCTCTGTAACAACGGAATATAATAATTATCTAATCCTTCACTTGATGTAACTCTTAGTCCACCACCTGTGAATCTCTCAATACCTATATTTTCTTTACTACCTAGTGCAAAACTTTTCATATTACCAAATGCATTTCCAAAATCTTCCATTGCTTTTGCTTCGTTAGCAATACGATCACTTCTTGTAGGAACGCCCGTTGCCATAGCAACTCTTGCTGCTGTTCTACCTCTAAAAGTTGTTCCAACATTAGCTCCAGCAATTCTACCACTTCGATTCCAATTATCACGAGCATTACTAGTAATATCTTTAAAACTCTTAACACCCTTTGTAGCTCCTGCAAGGCCAGAATGTAGCATGCCTCCAGCGCCTCCAGATAAGGCTCTTCTTAAAGCTTCACCACGACTAGCTTGAGAACTTCTCGCACCTCTATATGCAGCAATTCCTGTTCCCAAACCAGATACCAAGCCTGCAGCTCCACCTACTGCCATACTTGCTAGTCTACTATCTCCAATTCTCTTTAAAGGATTTAAATTGAATTGTCCTTTAACATCAATACCAAATGCTTTACCAATCATTTCAGGTATTTGTTTTACAGTTAATAATATACTAAATATCATAAATATTTGAAACCAAAAACTTGTATTTTCAGCACTATCACATATAATATTTATTAAAAATACACCAAAATATACTGTAGCAACACGAATAAATAGATCAACATAGGTTTTTAAAGACTCTTTCGTCCACCAACTTAATGATTTCTTATCACCCTTTGCATCACCAGGCTCAATATTTAAAATAATTGGAATTGGTGCGATTATTTGTAAGAAGCATAATTTTACATTTCGAATTGCAACATCAAATGTAAAATTCAAAAACAAAAGTGCAAGGAATCCTAATGCAATAGTTGGCAAAATTGGTGTATAATCTACTACAAAAATATTACCAACAATTGTACCATAAACACCCGGATCTGTCAAATTCGTAATATTTTGACCTTTAGATGCAATGTAAAACATTGTTCCAATTTCCGTATTATCCGCAGTTTCTATTTTGTTTAATGCATTTACACATGCTGCAATTTTGGCATTTTGTTTATCTCTTTCTTCAGAACCAGAAGGCTGTACTTCAACCTCTCTATCATTACTTGGTATAACATAATCATCATAATACACTAATATATTTGCACAAGGCGCTAATCCACTTATTGAAGGATTAGGTCTATAAAAAGCACTAAATGTAAGAAAAGCAATTGATTGACCATAGGAACTAGCCTCAAATGTATCTTCATCACTTTTATCACCATTCATTCCTAATATTAAATTACCTATTACATTACTTTCCATAATATAATTTTGTAAAGCAAATGCTCTATTAAATATCCAAGGTACGGAAACTATTAAAGCAAGCGAAACAGCTAAATTAGAAATAAATTTACTTGTCCCTTTTTCCATATCATCCGGATTAACTATATACTTTATAAATGAAAAGGCTAATCTAAATAACATAAATATTCCAAGTAAAGTATATAATCTCTGAGACGCACCAACTAAATTCAATGAACTCAAAATAGAACTAGATGAGGCTTCATAAAATAATCCGTACATTCTAGAAGCAATATTTACAAATGCAGTATCTAAAAATATTGTAATCAGTCTTAAAAAGCCCAATACAGTAAGATTTTTTTGGGTAGCAATCACAGTTGAAACAACAACTGCAGCTACACTAACGCCAGCAAAAATTCCAACTCCTAAGCCAATCCCTTTTTGATTTAATTTTCTTCTCATTTTTTCACCTAACTCTCCAAGCATTTAATTGCTTCTACATCTACATATCTATTTATTAAATCGATTATT
>CAKSRC010000086.1 GCA_934486915.1 uncultured Eubacteriales bacterium | reverse complement strand
CGGGAAACAGCATCCCCATCGTACAAAAGGAAAACTCGCTTGAACCTCAAGGGTTCAAACGAGTTTCACTTGGCGGAGCGTTAGTAACGTAAATCGAATTTATAATGTAGCATTACAATCTTACGTTGAGCATTTATGTATTATATTTATCAAACGTCGCCATCTTTTATCTGCAATTCTGCTTCATCAATGTATTTCATAATGTTATTACTTTTGTAAAGGTCAATTAGCTTTGAAGGATGTTCGCGCATAAATACCTTTGTATTAATGTAATTAATAATCTGTTGAACTTGTCTAACATCATTATATTTGTTCATTAAAAACATAAAAACGACATCCGCAACTTTGCAATTACGTTTGTCTGTATCATTCAAAGTCTCTAAATAGTCATAGTACTTTGTTATTATTTTGCATATTTTTATAGCCTTTTGAGAAGAAAAATGGTAATTTTTTTCTACTATTTCAGAACTTATCATTTTGTTTACATTATTTTTCCAAGAACCAAGAAGTTTTTTTCTGTCGACGACCCAATATATTCTAATAAAGTCGGTAAGACTAATTATAGCATTTTTCGGAAACAATGTTTTAATATCACGATCAAACATGCGTTTCCCATTTGATATTATTTGCAAGTAGTAGCTATCTTCTAAGAAATTATTACTAATCGCTAATGTAAGCAGGTTTTCCTGTATTTGACGTATATCGGCACTTATAGACAGCAGATCAATGTCTTTGACTTGTTTTTGGGTATTATTAAACTTTGCAACATTTAATTGTTCTGCTTTGTCTGGTAAAGTTTTAATAAATACAGGAAGTATTATTTCTGATAAATCCAAGCCTTTTTCTTTTGCATACATTAAATTAAATAATGTTTGTTGCCCATTTATTATAGTTGGATTATTTACAATTATTTTTGTAGTGGTAATTTTTACATTGCCCAAAATAGATAGCCCATTATTATATAATTCAAAAATCTTGGGCTTATTCTTTATTGTTTCTTGCATGGCTTGATTAACTCCAGCGAAGCCGCGCACATTATCATAAAAAAGTTTATCACTTTTTTTTAGAGAAACACCTTGCGAATATAAAGAATCAAGCATGTTTTCTGCATGTGCAAAAATAAATGTATTAGATTCCGTCTGGATATAATTTCTATGAGTAAGACCGGTTTCTTCATCTTCAACTTCTTCTAAATCAATCACCAAACAAATATTGCTTGCTTTCTGTGGCAAAAGAAGGCGTTTAAAATACTTCTCAAATAGCTCTTTTGAACAAATGTTATGACCTTTTGTTGTAGATGTTGTAATAGACCACACTTGTAATTTTTTATTTGCAATATTGGTCTCATTCGTTTTTAGAAAAGATAATAGGTCGGATGTGTTTTGACTTTTTATATCTTTATCGTTTAAGAACTGTTTATAATTTTTCTTAGCAATCTCCAATGTTTCTTGCTCAAGAATAGTATTCATTTTAATTTGATATAGATAGACTGTTTCATCGGTCCAAAATATTGCATCGACTTTACCATCGTTTGACCCATTTATTACATATTTCATCGCTTGACTATATGTTATATCGTAAATGACGGATAAAGCAAAAACTTCAAAAGCTCTTCCATATCCATCATCAACAATAGCAGTTTTTTCGAATACTATATCATTGATTTTTTTTAGTTCATTAATAATAATACTCGCTTTTTTATCGCCATATGTGTATCTTAGAGATAATTCAGACATTAAGTTGCGTTTCTGTAACACTTCGTATCCATCTATAGACTCAACTTTTTGAAATGTTTTGAAATTATCATCTGTTTTTAAAATTATTTTTCCATCCAATATCCGTATAAACTTGTCCGTCATTATTGTTTCTCCTATGTATATGCTTTGGCAAAATATCTGTTGATAAAATCTAGAGTGTTTTTTACTAAATATAATTGCTTTTATTACTAATTCGTATTGCAGCTAGTCTCACAACTTAATTTTTTCTCTCAAAACACACAATTAAATATTTTGTTTTATGCTACTACTTTTTGCCTCCAAAGCATTATCTGTTTTGTAACATACTGGCTCCATTGCGTGGAATCAGGAATAGAACAAAGCTGTGTACAAGATTCGTACAAAGATTTCATATCATCTTTTGTCACTTTTCGATGATTGACTTTTGCTAATCTAATGCCACATAGAATATCTATAAGTTGCGTGATGGTTAACGGAATAATTTTTTGCTTGCTACCTTGATATTCATATTTGACCGCATTCCAAAAAGTGTTCATTGTATCTTGATGTAGTGATGGTGCAACAAAAAGACAATAATTTTGCATGGATCTATTTTGATTTTCAAAGTCACGCAAATGACGCATTACAGGTTGTCCCTCGTTAAACCACTGATCTCTACCAGTGAGCATAGTCACTTCACAAATTGCGCCAAACCCGTCATAAAAGCATTCAATATCGGGCACACCTGCAGGCGCTGTAAAAATTGGTTCGTTATCGTCACCCAAAGGAGAGTT
>CAKSRC010000085.1 GCA_934486915.1 uncultured Eubacteriales bacterium | reverse complement strand
TAAATATCGTTGGAGACAGATATTTAATATTGCTTGTCAGCGGGATTTTAATTGTATGGAGCATTGCCGGATTATTGGCGGTTACACAGAATAATTTTTATCTTAAATTGCGGAT
This sequence comes from uncultured Eubacteriales bacterium, assembly GCA_934486915.1. Lineage (GTDB taxonomy): Bacteria > Bacillota > Clostridia > Oscillospirales > Acutalibacteraceae > CAKSJY01. The sequence goes on along the minus strand of CAKSRC010000085.1, from coordinate 2,446 downwards.
TGGAAGTGAACATAGGGCAAATGTCATTGAAGTAGTGTATGCATTCAAATACGCGGTTATCATTGTAGTTATCCAGTGGGTGGTAATTAATATGATTGCTGTTGTAAATAATTTTTATAATGTTAAGTCGCAGATGCTTCATGTGATAAATGTGTATCAGCTATTTGGAAACTTATTGTTATTTTACTGGCTGCTTGGTTGTATTACCATTTTATTTAACAAATTGATAAATACAGGATGGGCAGCTAATATCTGTAGTATTGTGTGTCTGCTTATAAATGTTGTTATCAGCAATAGGATAAGCTTTAAAGATTCTTTCATTGGAAGAAAATCATGGATTGCCCATTTGATGGTCACAGATGTAAAAACATATAGCTTTTATATTGTTTATTGGTTTGTAAGTATTGCGTTTGTAATAATGGTTATATTTTATAGAGCCGTTATACTAAACTGTTTTATAAGACTGATTGCAATATGTGTTAAGTCATATTATGGGTTTACGTTTATGGCAGCAGTTGTTATATGGAGCATATACGGATTTGTTTCAAAACAATATATGTCAGGCGTAACAGACTATTTTGCCGGATTTAAAAATCTTGATATTTTTTTACTGCTATATCTGTTTTATCAAATGCCAATATGGGCTTTATTGTATTATTTTTTGACAAAGAACTTTTCGTTTTACTATATTCAGTATGCCTTGAGAAAAGGAAATGCAATTAGCTGGATGAAGCATTTGGCGATAATATTTCTGGTATGTACTTATCTGTATTACGGAGTGGGAATGATAGTAATAGCATTTATTTCGGGAATGGTAATAAATGCAAATTTGATAATTGAAATGAGTAATATGATTTTACAGACAATAGTATTGTTACTACTGGTATTTTTATGCTGGTTACATGAAGCCGGAGATAAACATATTGGATTTATAATAATTATTATATACCATATTGTGGCAGGAACATTATTTTCGTGGCTGCCGCTTACACAGGGGCTGTATATTTCGCATATGACATCTCAGCCTGAGTGTATGGTATTTCAAATGGCAGAGTGTCTGGTCATAGTATTGGGTGTTGTTGTAATGTTAAAAAATAAACAAGAGGATATAATTTTACGTAAGTGGAAGGCAGAAAATATATGAATATAGAGCTGGATAATGTATCAAAGAATTTTAAAAATCAGACCGTGTTGGAAAATGTCAATTTAAAATTGGAATCTGGGAAAATATATGGTCTCGTTGGAAGAAACGGTAGTGGAAAAAGTGTTTTATTGAAGATAATGACCGGGTTAATGGAGCCGTCGGATGGAATAATAAAGTACGGAGGTGTCCCTCTGAAAAAAGGACAGTATGCAAAGGATGTTGGAATAGTGCTGGACTGCATAGGCTTCATGCCGGAGTATACTGCAAAGGAAAATTTATTTTTACTGGCAAAAATTAATAAGGAAACAGGAGAAGAAAGAATCAATGAAATTCTCAAACAGGTGGGACTTGAGCCGGATTCCAAAAAGGTTTATCGTAAGTTTTCGTTAGGCATGAAGCAGAAGCTGGCAATAGCTCAGGCTTTTATGGAAGAGCCTAAGGTATTGCTCTTGGATGAGCCAATGAACGCACTGGATGAACAGTCTGTTCAGGATATGAGAATAATGTTTAGGGAATATGTGAATAAAAAACCTGCTATTATGGTTATAACAAGTCACCATAAGGAAGATATAGAAATTCTGTGTGACCAGGTTTATAGTATAAAAAATGGGTATGTGAATCTTTAGGTTTCTTTAGAATTATTTATAATTCTTAAATGATTTTTCAGCTAATTCTTTATATGTATATAGTATTGTAAAGCCATAGATGTCTATGGCTTTTTTTAATGTCTGGTAGTATTGAGGAGATGGGATATGATAGAAACGGTTAGAATAAAGCCGGCATTGATTAAACAATAAAGAAGGGGGAAGTATGTAGTGGAAAAAAATAGAAAACAGATTATTATCTGCGCAGCGATTGTCGCTTGTGTCTGTGTAATCAGTGTATTAATTACATATAACATATTACAACAAAAAAATCATCTGACAGTGGAACTCTATTATGGAACTTTTGATTTTTCAGAGTATCAAAATGTTAAGAGTACCGATAAATTAGCCATTATACATGATAACGATGAAAAACAGGGTGAATATGAAATGGAGATAGAGAATACTGATAAGGTTGAAACGGGAATCTGGAAATGGAACGATGATGGTTATATTACCTTGTATCAGGATGATAAAGCAGTTGCAAATCTGGTGTATATGAATGGTAAATATCTTTTCTTGGATGCCGATGTTGAAATCCAAAAACTTAAAAGGATATCTGAAACAGCAATAGTAAAATAATTGAGGAGATGGGATATGATAGAAACAGCTATTATATATATAAAAAGAAATAAAATAAAATCTTTGATTATCATAC
>CAKSRC010000084.1 GCA_934486915.1 uncultured Eubacteriales bacterium | reverse complement strand
CTGCCATGCATCCTGCCGCAAACCTGATCTTCAGGTATTGCCAGTTTAGGGAAAAACGCCCTTGATACACAATCAAATTCACCATCTCCCAGTGCCGTCAGATGACACCCAATGCCATCCGGAAGCGCTGCAATTTTATCAAAATCCGGTTTTGCGTTTCGGACTTCTTCTGCAGTTTCCAAAACACAGACAAGATCTTCTGTTAAAAATACTTCTTTAGGATGGATTCCACCAAAGGCTTTCCTGATTGCTTCCGTCACCGGATAGCTTTTTCTTTTAAATGCCGGAAGGCTGATTTCATACAAATCACCTTTTCTTTTAACCGACAATATACCGCCTTTAGTATGAAAAATAATTTTATCCTTATCTTTTTCCTGATGATTAAGTAAAATAAATCCTGCAGCCAAAGTTGCATGCCCACACAAATTGATTTCACTGTTTGGTGTAAACCAACGCAACTCATAATCTGAATCCTTTTTTACTGCAAATGCTGTCTCCGCAATATTGTTTTCCATGGCAATATTCTGCATCGCTGCATCCGGCAGCCAGCTGTCCATGATACACACGCCAGCCGGTCCGCCTTCAAACATTTTTTCAGCAAATGCATCAACAATATACTGTTTCATTTTCACACTTCCTGTTGAATGATATGCTCCTTTTTTCTGTATATTTTTTATCTTTTATTAATCAAAAGCCTTTAATGCCTGCTTGAAGTCTGCAATTAAGTCCTCTGCATCTTCAATGCCAACAGATAATCTGAATAATCCAGGTGTGATACCCATGGCGCGGCGGATGTCATCAGGAACATGATTATGAGAAGATGTTACCGGATGACTGAGAGAGGATCTGAAACCGCCCAGTGTCATCGCATAATGCGCAAAGTTCAAACGGCTCATAAATTCATCAATCTTATCCATATCCTCAGGTACTTCAAAACTCAGCATACCTGTAATGTGATCGCCTTTAAACATTTTCTCTGCCAGTGCATGCTGTGGATTGCTTTCCAAAGACGGATGATTAACATGTAATACATGCGGATCATCTTCCAAGGCCTTTGCCAGTTTTGCTGCATTTTCTGCCTGTTTTGTCACACGAAGGCCTATTGTACGCATACCACGAAGAATCATCCAAGCATCAAAAGGATCTCCAGGAGTACCAAATAATCTGCAGTCCACATCAATTTCATCAATCATCTCACGAGTAGATGTGATAGATCCGCCAATCGCATCACTATGACCATTCATAAATTTTGTCATACTATTAATGACAATATCTGCTCCCATTTTTAATGGTTTCGCATTGACAGCACTTGTAAATGTATTATCAACCACAAGAAGTGCACCATGCGCATGAGCTATCTTCGCCGCTTCTTCAATATCTGTCAGGCGGATGCAAGGATTGGATACAACTTCTGTATAGACAATTTTAGTATTTGGTTTCATTGCCTTTTCGATATTTTCTACATCCATAAAGCTGACCATGTCTGCTTCAATACCAAATTTAGGCAGAAGATCCTGCATAATATTCAATGTTTCACCGTAAATATCTGCATTGCAGATAACATGATCCCCCGTTTTCAAAAGATGCAGCAGTGTTGTTGAAATGGCTGCCATACCAGAGCTGAGAATTAACGTTGCTTCACCGCCTTCAAGATAAGAAACTGTTTCAGCCAGTCCTTCTCTGTTTGGATTTTTACAGCGAATATAAGTAAATCCCTTGCTGTCATACGCATTTCTGACATCAGAAAGTGTTTTCTGATTAAATGCTGTTGTCGCAAATAATGGTGCTGTTTCCGGCATTAACCCCATACCTTCTACTCTTTCACCTTTATAAAGTGCTTCTGTGTACTCTGTAAAAATACTGCTCATTTCTATTTCCTCCATCATAAAATAATATTTTTTTCAGGCTATATTTTTAGCCATTTTTGCTTCTTTTTCACGTTGTACTTCTTCCATCAGTTTTTCAGCTGCTGCCTGTACTTCCGGACTGGCCTCCGTATCATAAAACGGTTTGAAATTCGGATCAACCTCTCCAATGCCCATATATCTCGCTTTATAATCTTTAAGTAACGCAAGATACTTATCTCTCAGCAGGAAAAGTGCCAGTAAATTAGTAAATACCGGGACAGCAATCAGAATATCTGTCATTGTCCAGAATAACGCCGGACTGCTGCCTGTTAAAACAATCATGCTTGTAATGATAATATTCGGTGCTGAATAAATATACGTATAAATCTTGATAATTGTCTTTCTATGCTTTGAATGGCGCAGTACGTGATTCAGCAATGTATTATAGTATGTATAAGCACCGCCCGTTGTTGTGAGACCGAATAATGCCATCATAATTCCCATAAAAGCAATTCCAATAAAGCCGTAACCGGATCTGAAGGCTTCAACCGTCAACGTACCGGATGTTAAACCAGATGACCATGTGCCGGAACACAAAATTGCCAGACCTGTAATACTGCAGATAATGATTGTATCAACAAATACTTCCATCGTACTCCAAAGGCCCTGGCGCACAGGATGCATCGTATCTGCAGAACCATGAATCATTGGATATGTTCCCTGTCCTGATTCATTAGAATTAATATACCGTCTGACCCCTGCTCTAATAAACTTCTGAAT
>CAKSRC010000083.1 GCA_934486915.1 uncultured Eubacteriales bacterium | reverse complement strand
CATATTCATGGGTTATTATGTTTGACCTCTGGAAATCCTTTTCCCGAGGGTTTTGCAGCTGCTTTGTGTTTATTTTTATTTAAGCAGTTACGGTTTTCTATAACAAGCGGCTTCCCGGGTGTGGCTTTCGCCACAGCCGCCTATTAACATGGTTAGTTGCTTTGCGTCTTTTTCTGACGTTCTTTCTCATTCCAGATGATTTGCTTGATTTGTTTTTTTACTTTACACCTACTATATCGGACATCATTTGCGGAACTTAACCCCGAGAAAAAAATTTTTTTAAATAATTTTCTTTTGTCTGTCTTGTGGCAGATGAATAATACTCTAATCATATATCTAAAACCTCTCTAAACGCTTGATTTTACTGTATTTTCGGCACTTACAACAATTCTGCAATATTTCTGTGATAGTGCTTTTGTTCACATTTTCAGCATAATTTGGAATAACTTTGCATAACCTTTCCTTCGTTTGGGCTAAATACTGGGCTATTTTCAAACCTTTTAGCCCACAACCTTTTTCATCTCTTCTAAGGCATCCTCAAACTGTAAATGATTATATGTATTAAGGGTAACTCCTATATCTGAATGTCCCATAATATATTGTAGTGTCTTTGGGTTCATTCCAGACTTTGCCATATTAGAGCAGAAGGTGTGTCTGCAAACATGAGGTGTAATACAAGGCATGTCTCATAATAATAAAAACTCTCCAACAGTTTTTAGATGACCCACCCTTCAAAGATTATCTAATAATGCCAGATAATTAACTGACGGGAGCGATATTATATTTTGTTTTGATATAATGCGGAAACCCTTAATTGAAATAAATTATAAACACCGAATATGCTGGGAAAACACGATAAACAATACACCAAAGCGGAATAAGAAATCATAGACGTAATGCGTGAAGAAAGTTCAGAAAAACGTATTGTTTGGTATATGGCGAGAGCCTAAGTACACAGTCCACAAAAGGTTTAAACAAAAGTCCTAGATTTGCCTTAGTGGTTTGATAAGTGTTGGTCTATAGGTAGGCTATTTATGAATAGCTGAAAGCAGGGGAGTTCCTAAGTCGTTTATACGATAAGAATATGTCTATTTGATATGCAGAATATCAAATCATTCTTAGACGAAATATAATAGACTATTTGTTTTATTATGGTTTTGAATTTTCCATGATATCGTGTCTTACATACATAAATCCGAGTTCAGATTCAATTAAATGACGATATGACGGAATTATATTGTTAGTTAGTAGATTTTTAAAATATTCTATTTTTCCTGGATCATCATCTTCCACAAACGTTGTTCCGTATGTAGAGATAACTAAATATCCAACGCATAATATTGTTTCGTTTTTCATAAATGTCATTTTATAACTTGCAATAGATCCAAGTGTTGAATAACGTTTATCATTTTCACTTATCCAATAATGCCCTTCTTTAACAAGATTTTCTTTATTGTTTTCAAAATGAGATGAAAGATTATTGGTTATTACATAGTTAAAATATGAATGGAAATTATCATCCATAATAAAATTATTTAAGTCGTTATTTATTGTGCTATTTTTTCTTGTTATCCATTGCCAGTTTGAATTGTTCTCTGGATATTGATATATAAATGAAACAGAAAATGAACTTAATGCAATTTCGGTAATGTTGGATATTAATAATTTAACGTTTGAACAAATTTGTTCTACGAATTCATGAGGATTATATAATAATACATCCTTTTTGTAATCAGGAAGAATATCTGCTTTTAATAAGTTCCTTTTAAGTTTTTCTACTTCTATAGTACTATTAAGGATTTTTTGAGACATTTGATATTTTTTATAATTATCTAAATCTTCATGTAGTTTTTGATTGTTTTTTTCTTCTTTTAAAGATAAAGCAACTACTTGATAAAAGACAAAGACAATGGCGATTATAACAAAGACCGCTTGGGCAGCATCATTAAAAATGGATAAATTGTCAATCAATGGGAAAATAGTTGCAGGTATAACTGTAAATATTATGTTTTTAATTACTAATTTATGTTTTTTAAGTTTTTTCATAAGTATTGTCCCCCTATATGGAATATAAAACATACAAAACAAGATTGCAAGTATAAAGATGTATAAAATATAAAAAGGGTTTTACACAAAAATTACATTCCAGATGGAGAATATTATATATAGAAAGACATTTTTTAATTTGACGCTATCACCTTCAGATAAAATATCTGCTACAGTATCTAAAAATGTTGTTATAATAATATCTGTTGTCTCTGGCGATATAACCAATCCATTATCGTTTTCAACACTCTCAACAATTCGTCTTACAATACCAGGCTTAATAATTTCTTCTTTCAATCTGTTTTTTCCTCCAATTCTTCAAATGAAATCACGATTTCTTATACCACGTTATATAATGGCTTAAATGTGCTTATATGGCTCATATTCGGCTTCAAATGACTTTTATGTATATTTTTTTCCTTACCTTAAATTTTAAAGCACTAAAATAAGCCCACATACTCATAATAAATACAAGTATATGGACTTATTTAGATGTCCTAATATTCTATTTTTCATACCGATGCTCTCTGTTCATTTGTCCTAAAAATGGGCTAAAATCCAATGCTGTATCGCTCAAACCCTAGTAAATAAAGCACTTTTAACAAGAAGTTAGTCTCCTGCCGTGGCATGTGCTTGATAATATTTTCTACTGCAAAGGAGTATTCAATGGTAACTACACAGCCAATCAGCTTTTAATCCATAGCATCTGCTCCAGCTTTTTCTTTCCGGTCTCATAGTCTGTAAACACAATTCCCTCCATACCAAGCTTTCTGCCACCTTCGATATTCTCCGGTCTGTCATCTATGAACACACATTCTTTCGGATTCAGATTGTATTTATCAAACAGGCACTGATAGAT
>CAKSRC010000082.1 GCA_934486915.1 uncultured Eubacteriales bacterium | reverse complement strand
TTGCCATAAAAGCCTCCAAAAAATAATCCGCTATACTTAATACTAGTATAGCGGATTGCCATGTAAAATACAATTTAAAGTTAATGTGCTTGCAAATATAATTCACTGTACATTGCAATACATTGCGCCATCTGCACTGACATTCTTATCTCACAAAAATAGGCCACTTTATATACTTAAAATACTTATACTTACCATATTGTTGCACATATTCATCCCATGTAAAATATACAATTTGAGTATATTTATCTGTGCTTTCATATATAGTAACACCATTTTCGTCATGCCCGAGCAGTATTTGAGAATGTTTATAGTGCCCCATTCTGTCATTTCCCTTAATTTCATCACATATTCTAATAACAGCTCCCAACTCCGCTGTTCCTAAATACTTCTTACAATGTTCATGTGTAATGGTTCTGTCAGACAAGGAAGTATAAATTCGCATCATATCATCTTCTGTCCCGGTTCTGTTTGTAAAATTTTCCCGCCATATATGCCAGTATACATTCCTTGTAAATCTCCAACAATTACTTCTACCATAACTAGGCCAATCATTATGACCATCACAAGGACCATAAAGTATATTATTTTCAATATAAGGTAATATTTTTCCCCGTATAATGTAAAACACCTTTTCTACTTCTGTTTCGTCAAACGGCTCTTTTCTACTTTCTGTAATTCGACAATCTCTTATCATATTTCTCCACACAAGAGCTCTATTTAAATCAATTCCGGCAATTTGGACTGCATGTGGATACAAAACCATTCGTTTTGGTGTAACTCTTGCTCCTGTAAGAGACAAAATCGCAACGTAAAACTCATCTATATCCCACTCTCTCACCTTTGCATCACCAAATAACTTATCAATAGATTTAAATTCATTTCCAAACATGTTAATCCTTATAGAATGCAGATAAACATATAATATAAACTTTTTAAATTCTCTACGCTTATTATTCTGAGTATTCTCATAATAGTTTTTTAATCCATTAAAAAATAAATATGTATAAAAAAATTCAAAGAACTTACGACGTACAACACATTTATCATAACCTTTTTCTATTCCGATACAACGAATAAGCTGCATTTCCAGTGTTGAACAACCTCGGATTTTACTTTTTAATCTATGGAAAAAATACATAACCGACCATGTTGAAGAAGCAATTTTCTCCTTTATTTTTAGTAAAACATATCTAAATAATTTAAACTTTCTGATTAGACTCCATATACACAAAAGCATATGCTTCAGAGATTTTTTCTCCCTATGTTCTTTAAGCCACTTTCTATTCTCTTTAAACGCCTTGATCTTATATTTCACAAATTCTATAGAAAACCAATTATACGAATTATCTCTATCAAAGTATGATTTATCCTCCAACTCCACCATAATATCAAATCTACGCTGTAATTCCAAATCATCCCATTTTATCTTTACACCATCGAATTTATCAAAATAACTTTTTATAACGGAAAAATCATAAAGACCAAACTTTGAAGTATTAAGCAGATGGATTGTAAACAACAAGATTATAATATTAACTACATAAAACCACCATATTTGAATACCTGTCTGAACAAACCAGTCCTTTAACCATTTTCCAGATATGATTATATTTATTACAATACAAGCACCCATATCTATAAAAATAAATTGATATAAAAAATCGCATATCTTATACCAGATGTTACTTAGTAATTCACCCTTTACCTTATCATCCAAAAGGTATTCTTCCATAATAAACATTGATATAATAAGCATAGACAAAGTAACGGACCATTTATATCCTGATATGAGCTCCATAGCTATAGTTGTTGCGTATATCAGCGAAACTCTCTGACATTTAGAAAAATGCTGATAATTCAATATTACTATGCAAGATAAAAAATATACATATATCGAATTGTTATTAAAATTTTGTATTTGCGCCAACATTGCCATTATAAATTTATCTCCAAATCCACTTTATAATCCATCACCTGACCACTTGATTGTCCAACCGCAGACCATTATACAGTCCTTATAAAAAGAAAGGCTGCCAAGCCACTCCAACAAAATTAATCAGATTTCGAAATCTTGGTAAAAAGCATATATATTGTAACAGATTTTACAAAAGAAGAAAAGGATAGCATATTTTTTAACAGCTTATAAAGTCTTTCTCGTGGCTATGTGGTTATTTTGTGATGAACCGGATGTGTGTACCGTATCTACCGGAAGTCTCTGCACTGTGCGATTGACATGCAGAGTGCGGCTAATCATGTCGATATCTTCCCATTTCAGGGCACAAATTTCTCCTAAACGCAGCCCCATAAAAAGGCACAATAAAATACCGAGCTTATAGATATCAAGCTCGGTAAGAAGATACTCTGTTAGCTTTTGCTGGTCTGTTGTATTGATTGTATTTATGTTGTTTGAGGATGTGACGGATGAACGTTTTGTCCTGTACGACAGATGAATTTTTACGGTGCCATATGTGGCAGCTCCATATGCAAGAATCGAGTTGAATATACAAAGTATGCTCTTTGTAACGCTCTCACCGGCTGTCTCAGGCAGTAGCTTGAGTATTTCATTCTGATTTAACTGATCTATGACACTTTCTCCCCAGTTTGGTTTGATATATTTATTGTATATAGTAGAATACTTTTGAATGGTAGAGCACTTCCGGCTGGATGCTATACTTTCAAGCCATTTCTCCGCGACTGCTTTTACGGTGATAGCTGACTGCTTTGTGGCTATAGTTTGATTAAGTGAAGCTGCTTTTGCTGAAAGCAGCCTTTCTGTTACTTCCTTATAGCTGTGACCGTATACCGATTTGCACTTTTTACTGCCGGCTGTGTCTACTATGTAGTAGCGCCCCTCCCAGCGTCCGTCGGTTCTCTTTCTGATGTTGGTTCCTCTTCTTGACATGTCTGTTTCCTCCTTAAAAATATATATGTATATATAATTTATAGGAAGAAGAATATTAACTCCATATAATATCTTCAGTTTTATTTCTGACCACAATTTTGACCATC
>CAKSRC010000081.1 GCA_934486915.1 uncultured Eubacteriales bacterium | reverse complement strand
CTTCCCGGGCGGTCGGTATGCAAAAATCCAACATAGGGATCAAGTCCAACCGAATATGCTGCGCCCGCGCACTCGTTTACCAGCAGCGCATACATAAATGACAACATTGCGTTGACATTATCCAGCGGCGGACGCTTATTCCTTCCGTGAAATACAAAACTTTCTTTGTTGTGAAGAATCAGTTCATCAAATACACTAAAATACGTACTTGCCGCTTTTCCTTCATATCCCCGCAGTTCCTCCGCACTGCCACTGTCCTGCACCGCTCTTAGATACTGTTTTAACTGCTCCGACGCATCTTTTATCTTTTCTGTATCAAGGCGCAATGCATGATCCCGGATTGCCCGCTCGAGTACATAACGCTCATTATGTACCTTTCCGAGAATCATATTTCTTGCAATCGTAAGACTTTCATCTTCCCGCTCCGACAGCCGATATTGTATTTTCCGCAAAACGACATTACCGTTTTCCTGTCCGATCATTCTGGCACAAAACGAATCATTGTGAAAAAAACTCAGATTCACATTGTTCTCATTGCATTTGCGCATGAGCGCCGGACTGGCACCTACATAATTAAACGCAACGATTGCTTCTACATTGTGAATCGGTATCCGCATTGCCACCCGATCCTCTTTTTTGACGACAACGTTTTCTCCATCCAATGCAAGATATACATCCGGTGTTGTTACATAAAGAGTATTCAGCAATTTCTTCATTGCAATTCCTCCTTTAACATCTCCGACACATAGGCATCCGCAGGCTGTGCTCCGGAAAGTTCCGGCAGACAGATGTTGTTTAAGGAACACTGCCTGCAATATGTGCCTGTCTTTACCATCGGTGTATATTTTCTGCTGTAATATGCATGCATTTCTTCAAAACAAGACCGTACACTCTGTCTCAATTCCTCTGTAAACAGCACTTCCGTTCTGCGTCTCGTTTCTCCATAATACAAATAGCCCTTTGGAATTCTGGTCATAAGCATCTCTTCCAGACACATTGCCTGCGCCATAAGCTGCATTTCATCTGCATTGTGCGGCTTTGGTTTTCCGCGCTTATATTCCACCGGCACGGCAATGTACGTTCCCTTTTGTCCAGCTAATGTGATGCCCTCCGGTGCCGGATGAAACTCCACAACATCACATTCTCCGCTGATTCCCATCTCTCTGGAGAAAACCTTCATCGCCCGCACCATGATAACCCCGTTTCTTTTTTCGTGAAAGTCCGCATTGTGCGCATTTTCATGCATGACCCTTCCCTCAAATGTCCGTACATTCTCTTCCCACTGCTGCTCAATATGAATCAGAGCCCATTGTCTGCGGCAAAAAACGAAATGCTGAATTCCCGATAATAATAAATAATCCTCCTCCTGATATTCCATATGTTTCTCCCTGCGATAGCCACGCAATACTATTCCATACAGGTACAGGTAACTCCCTCAGGCAGCTGCTCCGGCAATGTAACCTCATAATCTGAAAACGCCCTTGCCAGATCAACTCCAGGTTTTCTTGCCACCTTGACAGCTTCAAACAATTTATAAGACGGTGCATTTCCAAGTTCGCTGTCGTGCTTAAAAATGATCAGTTTTCTGACTGCCATCTTGCCGCGTGCCGCCGCATGATCATTCTCAAACATATTCAGAATTGCTTTCCAGAGCAATTCCAGATCCTCTTCCGAAAAACCGGTCACTTTTCTCGCCAGATTTGCAGACACATATCCCTCTACCCGGTACAGACCATACGGAACAATATATTTTCTTCCCATTTCCGTTCCTTTTTTGGCAGCATCCTCCTCCGTCGTGATTGCCACTCTGGTAATCGTGATCTCCTGTGGAAGAATCGGATCAACGGATTTCGCAAATCCCATCTGCACCGGTCCGCGTACCTGTCCACAGTTTAAATTTGCTTTCACAAAAGTGGTCATAACTGCTCCGAATGTACGAATATCATAGAAATTCTGACACATAAAGTCACGAACCTTTACGTCCAGCATTGGATCTGTCTTCTTTAAATTCTTAATCTCCTTTTCGTCAATGCCAAGTGACTGGAATGCTCCAAGATCACTGCGGTTTAACGGCACATTGTCCTTGATATAGATTTTATATCCGGTCGTATCCTCCTTGAGTGTCTCCACATAGTTGCGGATCTTTCGCTTCAGGCACACATCTGTCACGAGACCGTAACCCGTTTCCGGATCAATTCTCGGCATATTGCCGGCATCCGGATCTCCATTTGGATTTCCATTCTCCACGTCAAATAGTACTACAAAATCATATCTGTTCCTAATTGCCTCTCCCATCTTAGTTTTCCTCCTTCTTTGTATATCGTTTCTGTGTCTGGCAATAATACCCCAGCTGAAAGGCTCCCTGTTCCGGCAGATTTAAACGCTTTGGGAAACTCTCCCCAATCACTTCCGCAAGTTTCCCAATCTGTCGGTTAAAATAAACTTTGTGTCCTTCGTTTGCCAGTTTCCGCAGATGCTTCTGCGCCAGATTCAGCAATAGCGGAAAAATCTGTGCCGGGGTCGCTGCTGCCGAATTGAAGTACTTGTCTTTGATCGTCGTGTTAATTCCTGGATTCGCTTCCTGCTGCAAATGCTCTAAAACCGCAAACAGGCGCCCCAGTGTGTATGGTACATTTTTGCTCTCCTCATTTATCATTTCCTGCAATACCTCCTTGGGACAGTCTTTGTTCTCATTCTTCAGATAATAGGCCTTTATCATAGCCGCTCGCTCTCGTGTTATCCTGTATTCCGCCCGGATTCTTAACATAACGGCGTTTAGCAGCGATGCCGGATACTTTCCGCCTGTCAGAACCGCTTTTAGCGTATCCGCTGCCATCTGTGGTGACGGAGACTTGTCTCTCGCATTTTGGTTTACGGTCTCTGACATCAATTTCCAGATTGGAATGATGGGATACTCCTTTTGCCGCGCATTAACAATCCGCAGACGCTCCTGATGTTCATTGACATGCCGGATCATAGTGCCAAAAGAATCCCTCATAAAAAATCGGACAGTCAGTCTGGCCGCATTCGGTGCAAGTC
>CAKSRC010000080.1 GCA_934486915.1 uncultured Eubacteriales bacterium | reverse complement strand
TTCGCTGTCGAATTATCTCTTACATAGTTTATATTCCCTATTTTATGCCACTTTCATTGTGGTTTGTTACTAATTAGTTTCTAATTTACGAACACCAAGAATAACACTTACAATAAACGCTTCAATACTTTAATAACGAAACATAATATATAAAACAAAAAAGCCCAACGAAGTTATATATCGTTGGGCTTTTTGTGCATTAATATTATCTTGGTATTTTTAAATTTTGTCCTGGGTAAATGGTATCACTTGTTAACCCATTTAACACTTTAATCTCATTAAAACGGGTACCATTGCCTAGTAAGTCTTGTGCAATGCTCCATAGACTATCGCCGCTCTTTACTGTGTACAACAAACTCTTATTAGTCGTAGCCGTACAAGGCACTTTAATAACTTGTCCTGCATAGATTAAGCCGGGATTACTAATGTTATTAATTTCTGCTAACAGTTGCCATGATGTGTTATATTTCATTGCAATTCCGCTTAATGTATCACCTGATACTACGGTATAGGTTGTTGTTTTTACCTCACTTTTCGGGGCTTGTCCTGGATTTGAACCTATTTCATCTAACAAATCACGATACATATAGTTCATATCAACTTTTCCACTTATTCCATCAACTTTTCCACTTGATGTATATTGCCAAATATCGCAATCTAATGATGGACTGTCTATCCCGTAATGTGCAAGCCATATTGTGTATCTAGATTTTAGTTGGTCGTAATTTAAGTAATTATCGAACCAATTTTTATTAGCGTATACACCTGCCCAATACCCTACCTTTTCAATTGTTGAACAAAAATTAATACACATTTGAGTGCGAATACCTTTATCATGCTTGTTAGAAATAGACTTATCCTCAATATCATAATAGATTGGTAAATCAAGCTTTGCGCCATCTAATATCTCTAAGCAGAATTCAGCTTCTTTTATGGCATCTTCCGGACTTTCGGCATATGAATAATGGTATGCTCCAACCTTGATACCTACTTTCCCCGCACCCTCAAGGTTTTCTTTGAAATATTGGTCAATTTGCTTCGGGTCTTTTCTCCCATATCCGGTGCGAATAATAGCAAATTCAACCCCTGCATTTCTAACTCTTTCCCAATCAATAACTCCTTGCCATGAACTAACATCAATACCTCTTAACATACAATTCACCCCTACATCAACTCATTAGTGTATTTTTCTAATAATCCCTGAAGCTTTTTAGCTCCGGGTAAACCTAAGTAACTCCAATTTTTTAGAATGCTTGTAAGCTCATATACGCCAAACAAAATTATTGTTGCTTCACAAAATCCCACTTCACCCAAACATAGCATATTGGCTATCTCTTGTGGAATTATATCCAAAAAATTAATATTTAAAGCATAATCAATGAACACTGAACTAATTGCACTTAATATCATTGCTACTTTAATTATTAGGCCTTTCTTGCCAATGCTTGAATTAAATGATTTATCTATTATGGCTCTTGCAGAACCCAAAATTATATCCGTAAATATTAATGATATAAGGGCATGCAATAGGTTGCTATTCTGCATCCATTGCATCATTTGGTTTATTATTTCCATATCAATTCCTCCACTTTTGCATTAAAAAACCGCCATTATCGGCGGTATTTCTTGTTTTGACAATAATATCCTTAATGTGATAAAATACTCAATGACATATAAGGACTGATAGTCTTTGTGGTATAAGCTCCATCACCGCACTTAAAATGCGTATTTTTCGTGAATGGAGGTGGTATCATCAAGGATATTGTGGTTAGACTTTGCAATTGGATATTAAAAAGGTTACATAAAGAGAAAACAGCCCAATCAATTAAGATTGAAGCCGTTAACTCTCAAATAATCTTATTAATCATCCACAAAGACTGATTGCACTCAGTCCTTATATGTTTTTATTTTACATTAATATCAGCTTGTTGTCAACTCTTGCTTTTGCAAGGGTTTTTAATTTATAGGCTCCTGTTCATCTACCTTATCCCTTTCAATCCAACTTTCGATATTCTCTAATTCAACATCAATACAAGTTGATATCACATCTCCATTGACAAGCTCCTTTCCTTCATCGGCTATTAATCTAGCCATTTGCCTTGTTTCTTGTATTGGTAATTTTATAGGCGTTTGGATAGTTCCGCCTATTCCTTCGTATATGTAGATTGGTTTTAGTGTCATTTTGTATCTCCTTATTTTAATTTTATACCCACTCCCAAATATAACCTTTTGTTGTTTTTTGCTTTCCGTTACAGCATTTAGAGATTTTAGAGTGTTCAGCTCCCATTTCTCTTTCAGCTTCTCTCGTGCTATTCCATGTCTTGATAAAATTACCTTGTAAATCATATTGATTTACTTTCTTTCTTTTGTATCCAACCATTTTTTCAAGCGTTTCTTCATCATACATATTTTTTAAACCTTTGTTCCATGGTTCTATACCAGTATGTTTTTCTTTATTCCATGGCGTTCTCCCTTTGAGTTTTTCTATTGTTTCCTTAGGTAAAGATTTCCCTTTCCTAGCTTTACTCATTTTTTCAAGTGTTTCTGGCGAATAAATATTATGTTTTCCTTTGTTCCAACATTTAGCTAATCCTGTTTTATGGGCATGTTTTGAATTTTCGCTAGGTGTAACCCATTCCAAATTTTCTACTCTATTATCTGTTTTTATTCCGTTAATATGATTTACTTGAAGTTTATTTTCTGGATTAGGTATAAAAGCTTCTGCAACAAGTCTATGAACAGTTTTTGTACTTTTTTTGGGATGCACTGATAGAAATACATACTTATATCCACCCCTGCCAATATGAGTAACTCTTATTATGCCCTTTTTAAATATTCTTTTTTGGTTCTTTATTCCGCAATTACAATACCTATCAAGACTTCTAATATTTCCTAAATTGCTAACTTGATAAAACCCCTCAAAGCCTTTAATATCTTTCCAAATTTCTTTTACGCTCATAATAGTAACACCTCTATATACATATGTTACTATTATACTATAAAAACGCTAAAAACTCAATAACGGTGCGGGTTTATTCAGAATCAAAAAACAAATTTGCCTTACTGGCTCCCCAAGGTGAGCCAGATACTTCACCCTCTGCCCAAGGGCAGGTAATGGAGGTTAGGTTAGTGCACCCTTGAAAAGCGGATGTTTCAATTTTGCT
>CAKSRC010000079.1 GCA_934486915.1 uncultured Eubacteriales bacterium | reverse complement strand
AGATTGGCATTCAGCGGGTCAAGACATCGTTCCACGCACTCCACAGATGCGTAAAAGCTTTTCAGATCGATGCAAATGTACACTGCCATCATAACCCTCCCTCTAATAAGAGTATCTCCAATTCTCTTTAGAATATCTCCTCATACTCCGCAGACGCACTATCAGTCAATTGATCTTCCAATTCATACAGACATTTTTTCATCTCACAATATTCCAGCATATATGGAAAATACGGATCCAGCATCGCCTGATACAGGTCGCTCTCTTCCTCTCGAACTTCAGAAATCAGCACACGGCAATTATGACCGCTGACCTCAACCAGATCATATGCCTGCTGTTCCTGTGGTTCCAGATCCGCTGCATTTACGCAGTCAGTTTCCCCATCTTTTTCGACATACAGATATGTTTCAATTTCATAGTCCTCGTCATAGGGCAGCTTGTCAATGACGTATTTTCGTTCCGTTCCCTTCTTATGTAGAATCATGTCATAGATATACGAGCTCGGCAAGTTGAAATAGGAATTCACAACGTCACCAACCGTGTAGTTGATTTCTGGATACACTTCTTCTAGAAAATCCCAGTACTGTTCTTCTCCGGAACCGTGACAACGCTGGAATAGTTCGGTGAGATACGGTTTGAAAATTAAACGATCGATCTTCAGAGGTGCCAGATCGTACAGCATATCAAATGTATAATCCGTACACAGACGTGATTTTTTATCCTCGAAGAAATTCCAGATCTTCCGGAAACCACTGTCAAAGGCTTTCGATAAATGCAATGCACAGAAATACTCCTGGAACGACCGATGAATGAAACTGTATTTTCCACTCTCATAATACATGATGCAGAGGTTCAGCGTAAAATCCATCTTCAGATCCTGAACAGAAAATCGCTTATTGATGCGTTCCAATACCTTTAATTTATCAAAATAAGCTGCAAATTCTTCGTCCGTAAATTCAAACTTTTCATCAAAGTAGGTACGAGTACAGAATTCTTCCAGTACTAATGCAAATTCTTCCGGAGTCATTTTGGTGCGATAAGCACGTTCAAATCCAATTTTCGTTGCATCATGTTTTTCTGCAAGCGTGAAAAAGGCATCCCGATAAAACACATGCCGTTTATACGGAATTCGTGCATATCGCTCATAGGTCATCAGCATAATGGTCAGCAGCAACGGATTCTCTACAAAATCCCGATGTGTTTCCCAGAGACTTTCATCGACCTCTCTTCGGAAACTTGCTTTCAGTTCCGGAGATTCTGGACGATAGACCAACTGATCGATCAGCTGCAATGCCTGTTCTTTTGTAAATGGAGTCAATTCGTATACATCAAATTTGCTGAGTGCAATAAAATCAGAAATTGGACGAGAAGAAAGAATGAAGTTGTTTTCCGGATACCGGTCGGCAAGGTCACTCAATTCTTTCTCAAATTGTGTTAAGTATCGGCTCTTAATCTCATCCATGCCGTCCAACAGAAAGACGCATTTTCCCGACCGAACATATTCTTCCAAATTTTGAATTTGAATTCGTTCTTTGATGTACGCAATCAAATCCGTACAATCGGCATCAAAATCTTTCAGCTGAATGACAATTGGCAGTTTCTGATATTTATCATACCGTTTTACCAAGGTCAGAACCAAGTGATGCATCAGCATCGTTTTACCAAGCCCACCAGTGCCTGTAATGACGACAAACTTCTTCCGAAAGGATAACAGCATCAACTCTGTTTGAATCCGTTTCTTTCTTCGATAGTTTCCGTGTTCGTAGAGGTCGTTCGGTATATAAAAATCATAGATCGGTCGTGGTTCACTGAAATACAGCAGCGTCTTGATCCGATAGTACTTTTCCTGCAAATAACGAAAATACTGTTCTAACTCCTCATTGTTCTTATTTCTGTGCGTACTACCCCGTAAAATTTGATTGAACAGATCCGCCATGTCGTCAAACAATTCATCTGGTCGGCTGATCATACCGTATTCCTCCAGATCAGCTGCGATATTTGCAGCCGTTGCATCACTGCACTTTCGTTCCAGATAGACCGAAAAACAGGTCGGTTCTATAAACGGCAGCACTCGTTTTGCCAGCGGAGCGATCGATCTTCTTCCATTGTAATATTTTCGCAGCGTGTCCGGCTGCAGTTCCTCTAATATCGTATTGGAAGCTGGATCAAGAATATTGGTCAAAAGATCGTATGTAAACACATCTGCTCCACAGCGATTTCCAATGTGATTGCATAGAAGTTTTGCAAATTCGCTAAACGTCATTTTCATATCCGTGCTCCCTTTCTGCAAGTTTTTTGCACGTCCAATTTTGTCCCAATTTGTCCAAAGCCGAGAATGCTACGCATTTTCGGCTTTTTTCTATTCTCCAGTATTGTCCCGTTTTGTCCGATCCTGTCCGGAAAAGATTCCCGTTTTCTTGTATCATTAGTATATCACATTTCACAAAAAGATACAAGCAAACAATCTTCGACCAAATGTGATCATCATAAAAAGCCCAGAGTGTACATAGAGGGCACAGGATGTTTCATATCGCAGAGCTGGCATATTGCCATTGCTCTGTCGTATTGGAGACAGCCTTTCTCTGTGTGCACTTTTGTCTTCGGAGCGGGCAGATCCTGTGGTTTCTTTCTCTGGCGGAAAGGACAAAACATGAAAAAGATCTACGACCCGAAGACAAAGCAGTACTATCTGGTTAATGAAGTTCTGTACACCAGTTTCACAAGAGAAGCTACCCGCATTCGCAAATACGAACAGTATCATGGACACTGCTGCTGCCCCTACACAGACATCGGAAGATGTGATGGATGTTGTCTGGATTGTCCCTATCGAATAGTGGATGCCCTGTCGCTGGATCAGGAAAATGAATACGGCAGTAACCTGTATGATATGGTCGCTACAAATGATTGTCCCATCGATCAGCACTGTGCAGAAAAACAACTGCTCTCTCTGGTGATCGGTCGACTGCGTGAATTAGATGCAGAGGCAGATAAAATGTTGATGATTTGGGTGCAAGAAGGAGCCATCTCCGATCGAGAAATGGCAAGAAGACTGGGCAGAAAGCAAAGTACCTTTGCCAAGCAGATCAAGCGAATTCGCATGGAATTAAGAATAATTTGTAAACTCTGAGAAATCCGGTGCTCAAAAACAGCGTTTTTCTCCAAGAGATAGATGGCAGGAAAAATCCTGCAAAAGGAGGTGGTCAATATGGAACTGGAACTGCTCATTATGCTCTGTCTGGAACTGGAGCAAGTGGAAATCATACTGGCAATCATGGAAAAGGAGTGAAACCAAATGAAAACCCTCATAGATGTCCTTGCAGCACTCAGCGATTTCGTAAAGGTCGCATCAGAGT
>CAKSRC010000078.1 GCA_934486915.1 uncultured Eubacteriales bacterium | reverse complement strand
CTGATAGGCAAAATTGAAAAAAGGATAAACTATGCATATCCATTAAAATTTTTGCATAATATTCCTACAAAGGTGTCCGCTTCAGAATTATATAAAGAGGATAATCTAGAGCAAATGCACTCCTTAGGCAAGGCTAAAATCCCATCATTTATGTTGGGAAGAGATCAAAGCGCCTCGCAAAAGGGTATAGCTCTTCATTTGTTCTTGGAATTTGCAGATTACAAAGAGGCCTCTTTAGATCTTATGGGTCAAATAGAGAAACTCACATCTAAAAAATTCATTTCAAAGGAGCAAGCATCATCCTTAAACATTGAAAGCCTAAAAAGATTTTTTCAAAGCGATTTGATGAAAAGAATCATTAATGCCGATTCCTATAAACGAGAACTGAGATTTAATGTAGAATATGATGAAAACATAATTAAATCAAATGAAGTAAAGAATATAAAAAATGAACTCATAGTACTTCAAGGAGCTATTGACTGCGTATTCATAGAAGATGGAAAAGCCGTTATAGTTGATTATAAAAATAATTCATTTGATGATGAAAGTGAATACGTAAAAAAGTATTCAAATCAGCTTAATCTTTATAAATATGCAGCGTCAAAAAGCCTAAATATTGAAGTAAAGGAGTGCATCGTATATTCATTTAAAAAAAACAAAGAAATATATATCTAAAAGCATTATAAATACAATATATTTAAAATAATTTTAGAGAAAATATAACCATATAATCCTTGAACTTTTTTATGTAAGTTGCTATGATTATATTAGTAATGTTTAACTTTAAATAACTAACAAAACTAAGGAGTTGTAATAGATGAACCGCGGCAGTACACTTGACGAAAATTTAGCATTAACCTCTTTCCATCAAGGCACCAATTATGAAGTTTATAAGTATTTGGGAGCTCACAAAAAAGAGGAAAATGGTTCTATAGGTTATGTCTTTAGAGTTTGGGCTCCAAGCGCTAAAAATGTTTGGGTCTTAGGGGATTTTAACGAGTGGAACGAAACTTCTCATCCAATGAAAAAAATAAGCGATGGAGGAGTATGGGAAGCCTTTATTAATATCAATCTTCAAGACTACTCTATCTATAAGTTTAGAATCGAAACTTACAGTGGAGAATTTTTGTTGAAGACAGACCCCTATGCCTTTCATTGCGAAACAAGGCCCGCCAATGCTTCTAAAATTTTCAATATCGAAAATTTCACATGGCATGACCAAGAATTTTTAAAATCCAAAGAAAAAAAAGATCATTACAACTGCCCTGTAAATATCTATGAGCTCCATGCCGGATCATGGAGAAAATACTTGGACGGCCACACTTTTTCTTATGAAAAACTTGCAGAAGAACTTATCCCTTATGTAAAGGAAATGGGATATACCCATATCGAAATAATGCCACTCACCGAATATCCCTTTGATGCATCTTGGGGATACCAAGTTACGGGTTATTTCGCCCCTACTTCCAGGTACGGTTCGCCGCATGACTTTATGAAGTTTATAGACAAATGCCACCAAGCAGGAATTGGAGTTATTATGGACTGGGTTCCCGCGCATTTTCCAAGAGATGCTCATGGCCTTGCTAAATTTGACGGCTGTGCCTGCTATGAATATCAAGATCCAAGAAAGGGCGAACATAAAGATTGGGGCACATTAGTCTTTGACTATGGAAGAAATGAAGTTATCAGCTTCTTGATTTCAAGTGCAATCTTTTGGATAAAAGAATATCATATAGACGGCATAAGAGTTGATGCGGTGGCATCTATGCTCTATTTGGATTACAGCAGAAAAGACGGCGAATGGATGCCAAATAAATACGGCGGACGAGAAAATCTTGAAGCAGTCGATTTCTTAAAGAAACTCAACGAGGCAGCGTTCCTATGTAATCCAAAAGTTATGATGATAGCAGAAGAATCAACTGCATGGCCACTTGTATCAAGGCCAACCTATTCGGGCGGACTTGGATTTAACTATAAGTGGAATATGGGCTGGATGAACGATATGCTAAGATATATGTCGCTCGACCCAATTCACAGGCCATTTCACCACGACAATCTTACTTTCTCATTTTTTTATGCTTTTTCCGAAAACTTTATCCTGCCTATTTCCCACGATGAAGTAGTACATGGTAAAGGGTCGCTTATCAACAAAATGCCCGGAAACTACGAGCAAAAGTTCGCATCGGTTAGGGCATTCATAACATATATGATGGCTCACCCGGGCAAGAAACTTATATTCATGGGAACAGAATTCGGTCAGTTCAAAGAATGGGATTTCGAGTCTGAACTCGATTGGAATTTACTTGACTATCCCGCCCATAAGCAAATACAAAACTTCTTCAAAGAGATAAACCACTTTTATCTAAAATCCTCACCACTATGGGAAATAGATTTCTCTTGGGAAGGATTTTCATGGATAGCTAACGACGACTATAACCAAAGTGTTATAAGTTTTAGAAGAATAGATAAAAAGGGCAATGAAATTATTGCAGTGTGCAATTTTCAACCTGTGCTTAGAGAAAATTACCGTATAGGTGTGCCCTTCGAGGGGACATACAGTGAAATTTTTAACTCGGATGATGAAAGATTCGGCGGTTCAGGAATTACTAACGGCAAGTCAATCAAATCCGAAAAAGAATCCATGCATGGATTTGAGCAGTCAATTTCACTAAGTTTACCGCCTATGTCAGTTATGTTCTTTGATGTAAAGAAAAAGGAAGTTAAATCTATTAGACAAAACCCAAACTTAAAAAAACAAAAACACAATAAAAAAAATAAGATTTAATTTAAGGAGGATAAAGATGTTTCCTAAACAAGAAATTGTTGCTATGTTGTTAGCCGGAGGTCAAGGCAGCAGACTTGGAGTACTTACAAAAAAATTAGCAAAACCGGCGGTACCGTATGGTGGGAAGTATAGGATAATCGATTTTCCTCTTTCTAACTGTGTAAATTCCGGAATTGAGGCTGTGGGAGTTCTCACGCAATATCAGCCATTGGTTCTCAATGAATATATAGGCAACGGTCAACCATGGGACCTAGACTCTATGAACAGCGGTGTCCAAATTCTTCCACCTTATCAAAGAAGTAAGGGCGCCGACTGGTACAAGGGAACTGCTAATGCAATTTACCAAAACATTACATATATAGAACGCTATAACCCGGATTACGTAATTATCTTATCAGGTGACCACATATATAAAATGGATTATTCTAAAATGCTTGCTTTCCATAAAGAGAAAAACGCCGACTGCACTGTCGCATCTATCAATGTTCCTCTTGAAGAAGCATCAAGATTCGGTATATTAAACACCCACCAAGACGGATCTATATATGAATTTGATGAAAAACCCGCAAAACCTAAAAGTACAATGGCTTCTATGGGTATATATATCTTTAACTGGAAAAAACTTAAAAAATATCTAATAAAAGACGA
>CAKSRC010000077.1 GCA_934486915.1 uncultured Eubacteriales bacterium | reverse complement strand
ATATTGCGGCTTATGCACGATAAGGGGCGCAATCTCGTTTGCGTCCGCAAATCGGACGTGACGAACCGTGACAGCACGTTTGCCGAACTTACGGCGGCAATATATCGATTGGGTGTATCGTCCGTTTGGAAGATAACGAACAATCCGCTTTCGATGCAGTGCGCGAACGGCAACAAGATAATATTTCGCGGTGTGAATGATGACCGACAGAGAGAAAAGTTAAAATCAATCACGTTTGCAACGGGAAAACTGACGGATGTATGGATTGAGGAAGCAACCGAACTCACCAAACAAGACCTTGAAATAATCAACGACCGTTTGAGGGGCGAACTTCCGAAAGGGTTGTTTTATCAGATAAAAATGACATTCAATCCCGTATCGGCGGAACACTGGATAAAAAAAGAATATTTCGACCGCGAGGACGAGGACGTGTTCACGCACCACAGCACATATCTTGACAACCGATTTTGTGATGAAGCGTACAAGCGGCGTATGATGAGAAGAAAGGAAACCGACCCGGAAGGCTATCGGATATACGGTTTGGGTGACTGGGGCGAAACGGGCGGGCTTATCTTTA
Source organism: uncultured Eubacteriales bacterium (assembly GCA_934486915.1). Classification (GTDB taxonomy): domain Bacteria; phylum Bacillota; class Clostridia; order Oscillospirales; family Acutalibacteraceae; genus CAKSJY01. Next base: position 2,877 of record CAKSRC010000077.1, on the reverse strand, counting down.
CGAATTTCGGCGCGGAAGAATTTGACACATCGCCCGACAGATTCGACGCGGTGGCGTTGGGTCAAGACTTTGGATTCAATCACGCAAACGCGATTCTTGCGCTCGGTTTTAAAGACGGTGATGTGTGGGTGTGCAAGGAACTTTATGTACACGAAAAGGACACGACCGAGATAATCGGACTTGCAGAGGGTGAGTTTGACAAAGGCGTGCGTATGTGGTGCGACAGTGCCGAACCCGACCGAATAAAAGAGTGGTGCCGCGCAGGGTATAAGGCGCGCGCCGTTGTAAAAGGTGGTCAATCGGTCAAGGCACAGATAGACTGGCTCAAAGGCAGACGCATACACATTCATCCGAGTTGTAAAAACTTGCTCAAAGAAATGCAACAATGGCGCTGGCAGAGAGATGAAAAACTTGACGAATACACGGACGAACCCGTGCCGATATTTGATGATGCGATTGCAGCTCTGCGATATGGTGTTGAGGGCTGGCGCAAGCATAAGAAAATAATTATCCCCGACCGAAGCGTATTCGGCGGTTTATAGAGGTGATACAATGTATATTAATTCCGAAATCATAAAGGACGGCATAACGCCCGATGTGTTAAAACGGCTCATAGAGCGGCACGCGGAGGGCATAGACAGATATGTTATGCTGAAAGAATATTATCGCGGCAAGCATAATATTTTAAGCCGAACAAAAAGCAGTGAATCGGCGGCGAATAATAAGGTTGCGGCGAATTGGGCAAAGTATATAACGACCGTTGCGGTGTCGTATCTGCTCGGCAATCCGATAACGTATGACGTGCTTGATAAATATGATATAACGCCCGTACTTGACTGTTACAGAGAACAGCATATAAACAGCGTTGATACACAGCTCGGCAAAGAAGCGAGCATATGCGGTGTTGGAATTGAAATGGTGTACGCGGACGAGGACGGCAACCCGAAATCATATGCGGCAACACACGACAATGCTTTTATTGTATATGATGATACGGTGGCGCATAACAAATTATTCGGCGTACATTATTACTTGCAATTCGATATAAACGGACAGCAAAGCGGAATAAATGTTATAGCGGCGGACAGTCAAAATATATATACATATTTCGGACACGATATATCGGCGTTGCAATTTGTCGACAGCCAACCGCATTATTTCGGCGCAGTGCCGTTTATAGAATATCTCAACAATGACGAGCGGCAGGGCGATTTTGAACAGCAAATGTCAATGATTGACGCGTATAACACGCTGATGTCCGACCGTGTGAATGATAAGGTACAGTTTGTTGACGCGTTTTTGCTCTTGCTCGGGATAGACATAGACAGCGAACAGGCGAAAAAGCTTATCCGTGAGAAAATCCTCTGCGGCGATACGGACGCAAAGGCACAGTATTTGAGCAAGGTTTTGAGTGAAACCGATGTCGAAGTATTGCGCAAGGCGATAAAAGACGATATTCACCAAACGTCAATGGTTCCCGATTTGTCGGATGAGAAATTCGGCAATAACACATCGGGCGTGGCGATAAAGTATAAATTGCTTGTGTTTGAACAGCTGACAATGGATAAAGAGCGGCTCTTTGAAAAGGGACTGAGAGAACGTTTTGAACTGTATTCAAATTTCTTTGCGGTCAAAGCGAATATGAAGATTGTGCCGTCTTGCGAGGTGGATATACACTTTAAGCGCAACCTTCCGGCAAACGAACTTGAATTGTCACAGATAGTCGGAAACTTGCGCGGAATGGCATCGACCGAGACCTTGCTCGGGATATTGCCGTTTGTGTGCGACCCGAAAGAAGAAGCAAAACTTGTCGCGGAAGAAAAGGCGGAGAGCGAGAAGCAAGCGATACTCACACAGCGCGAATTAATGCGCTTTGGCGATGATAACAATGGCGAACAGTAATTATTGGCGCAGGCGTGCCGAACGGCTTGAAAAACAAATACACAGCGGTGACAGAGTGCCGATAAGCCGAATAATGCGGCTTTATAAACACGCTTTTGACGAAATCGAGGACGATATAAGGCGCACGTCATCGGCGCGCGATGAGCTGAACCGCACAGAGGCTGAAGACTTAAAAGCCGAGATGATAAAGATAGGAGCAAGCGCACCCGACCCGATACGGCAAGCACAGATAACACGCGCGGCATCGGCATATGATTATCGGATAGACCGTATGGAATGGCTTAAATCGAGGGCGTATATGCACTTGATGAAAGTTGCGGGGGTTGCGGCGGCACTTGTTAAACCGCATTTGGAAAATGCATACAGAGCGGCGCGGTACGGCACGATAGACGATATTGCAAATGGATTGAATGTCGGCATAGACTTTTCGCTTATACCGAAACGCACAATCGAAAGGGTTGTAAAATCACCGTTTCACGGTAAGAATTACTCGCAAAGGGTATGGGATAACACGGCGGAAACGGCGGCAAAGGCGCAGAAGATAATCGTGGAGGGACTTATTAAGGGTTCAAGCTATCCGCATATGGCGCAGGAGCTTGCAAGGGTGACGAACAACACATACTATAACGCATATCGGCTTGTACAGACCGAAACAACGCATTTTACCGAAATGGGGCGTTTTGACGCGTATAAGGATATAGGCATAGAAAAATATACATATTATGCAACGCTCGGGTCAAAGACGTGCGATGTGTGCGCGGCATTGGACGGAAAGACGTTTAATATTGATGAGGGTATCGAGGGCAAAAACAAGCCGCCGATACATCCGCATTGTATGTGTTATACGGTCATCGGTGATGTAAAACTCACGTCAAGACTTGCCCGTGACCCCGAAACGGGCAAAAATTATAAGGTTCGGGGCGATATGACATATAATGAATGGTATGAGGGATTGTCACAGGAAAAGAAAACGGC
>CAKSRC010000076.1 GCA_934486915.1 uncultured Eubacteriales bacterium | reverse complement strand
TGGGCATTTCTGTGTTTCATGTGCATAATTCTACAGTATCTAAACAGCTTCGCTAGTCGCTTACATGAGGGTGTGCCCCCTTACTGTATTCCCGGTCTCCCGGTTTTCTTACGCTGTGACTAGATTTTCATTTGTGTATGCTCTTATTCTGCTGCAGAGTAAGGTAATCATCCTTTTTATCTTTCTACAAGCACTTTTCAACTTTTTTCATAAAAAGAAATCATATGGCATTGCTGCAAGTAATAAGATGCACGATGCTCTCAGAGAGGATATTTTGAAATAATTGTCTGATAGGTCTATTAAACAAGTAGATTTGATGCGGAAGTATAATATAAGCAGGAATACGTTGAAGAAATATGTATCAATTATTCAACAAACATAATATATTTTTTCAAGTGTAAAATTACGATATGAATATTTGTTGTAATTGCACATTAACTTTTTTATAAATTAGTGCTAAACTAATATAGTACTAAAGTTTGATTATAACCATATTAAATTGGAGGAAAATTTATGAAAAAATTTTTCAGAACAACTTTTAGCATTTTAATTGCATTTATTATTACTATTACCGCAACACCACAATTTGCACTAGCAGATGAATCACCACAAAAATTGACTATTGACGATCATGTATTTGTTGAAAATATAGTTTCAGAAGGAACAGAGAATAACAAGGGTGTGGTTAAGTATACATGTGAAAAATGTGGAGAATACTATACTTTATACTATTATGCTGATAAAAATAATGCTTCAATTGTAAGCCATGCGGGCTATGTTAGAAGTGATACTTCTGATATTGTTATAATACCGTCTTATATCGATAATAAACACGTTATATCTATTAGCGATGATGCATTTCAATATGAGGATAATATAAAAAAGATAATTATTCAATTTGGAATTCAATCCATTGGTAATTGGGCATTCGGCAATTGTTACAACTTACAATATGTTAGTTTTCCTAATACATTGAAAAAAATTGGAGGCGATGCATTTCGTTTCTGTTCATCTATTAAGGAAATAATTCTTCCTGAAGGATTGACTACTATTAGTTCTCATGCATTTAGCGATTGTACTTCATTAAATAAACTAAGTATACCTACATCTGTAACTGATATTTCTTATTGGGCTTTTTTTAACTGTGAAAATCTTAGTGACGTATATATACCAAGTGAAGTAAAATATATTGGTTCACAAGCTTTTGGATATTATCATAATAAAATATATAATGAAGATATGACCTACACAAACTTTAAAATACATGGAACAATCGGCTCAGAGGCAGAGAATTATGCAAAAAATAACGGAATTAAATTTGTTGAAGTTAATAAGCCAGAATCATTTAATATAATTTATCAGCTTGATGGAGGAACAAATAGCTCCAATAATCCAGAAAGTTATAGTTCTTCTGATTCTACTATTACATTACAAGCACCAACAAAGGAAGGATATAGATTTGATGGTTGGTATACAGACAGCAATTTTACACAGCCTATCACACAGATAGAAACTAATTCTAGCCAAGACTATACTCTTTATGCTAAATGGACCTTTTTATACTCACCAGAATCCTATCAGGTTGTATTGAATGGAAATTTTGATTTTAGATTATACATGAAGCTATCTGACGATATAATGAAAAATTCATCTTCGTACATGAGATTCAAGGTTGGAAATACTACACAAGATGTTAAAGCGTCAGTTGCAAAAGATAATTCCGCTATTTTCAAATGTGAAGTAGCATCTGGACAGCTCGCAGATACCATCAAAGCTCAGTTGTATTATAATGGAAAATACTATGATATAGGTAACTATTCTATTAAGGATTATCTTGAAAAACTTATTAACAATAAAGACAATATAACAGAATATAAATATGCGCATGATTTGGCGGTTTCGTTATTAAACTATGGATCATATGCTCAAAAATACTTTAATTACAATACCGGAAACCTTGCTAACAGCAGTCTAAATGACACAAGCGTAGCATCTTTAAGTGATGACCAATTAAAGAAGAATATTGACAATAAAGTATTTGGAAAATTGTCTAACTCTGATTTTGCGTATTATGGAGCATCATTAATCTGTGAGTCAGATACTTATCTTAGAGTATACTTTACAAACAAAAATAATTTATCATTAAATAAAATCAAAGAAAAATATAATATACAAGTTGCAGGAATTGATAATCCAATATTTGACATTGGCATAAATGGTAATTTATTTTATATTACACTTAAAAATATTCCTGCAGTTGCATTGAGCAATAATTTTTCTTTTTACATTGGTAATGGCTCTGATGATATAAATCTATGGTATTCTCCTATGATTTATATAAAATCTTCTATGGATAGTTCTGACATTACTTTAAAGAACCTATGTAAAGCGCTTTATCTCTACAATACAGAGGCAAAAAAATACTATTACAAATATAATTTGCCAGAATAACGATAGAAAATGCATCACAGAGACAGAGGACCATAATATTGTCCTCTGTCTTTTAAAATAACGTGCACTGCTCAATGAGAGCTATGATCCTACGTCAATATACCTTGTGTAGTGGCAACACTGCTGTATTACAGGAACTTCTGCACTAATACACTTTTCGCTTGACGTGAAGTTCGTATTTTTCATGAAAAAAATTCGTAAAAATATACTTTTATTTTGGTCAGTTTTGCAAACTGCAGTTTAGCTATCAAATAAATTATATTTTCGTTGAACATACCTTTCAATAAAAAACGCTTGCATCGAGTCTTCATCTGCTATTTTATGATGAACAACAAGTATAATATTACTCATTTCATATTTATCACTTTTCATGAATAGACGTCCAAATCTACGCTCATTTTCTTTCTCATCATGTAATGAAATATCCGGACTATTATAATTAGTTTTTCCGCCAATAAGACCATATGTTTTATTTGTCTTTTTTTCAATAAAGAATTTAATGTAAGTAAAAAATTTAGTCTCCCTGTTTTTGTCTTGACGAATTTGACTCCATTTTTTATAAATTGACATATCGTATTGTTGGACTTGGTCTCCAAAAATTTTTTTGAGATCTTTTTTTATAAAATCAAATGTAAAAAATTCAAACTGAAGGGTTAATCCAGCAGCTTCAACATCAAAAACTTTACTTTCCATTATTTCCTCCCGATTATTTAATTATCAATTCATTAATTCTAAACTGTTAGATAAATGCCCGATTGCATGTCTCTATTATACCACAATGATACTATTATAATTATTGCAAATATATGGCAACTATAACGATACAGTTATGAAAAGATTATTTTCATAATAAAATGTAAAGGATAGTGGCATAGCCTGCCTCCCCAATGCCTAATACAATTCCACCATATCACTTGGCATTCTCAGATCACCTCTTGGCGATAATGAAACAGTTCCAACCTTTGATCCGTCAGGTATGCATGAACGCTTAAACTGCTGCTGTCTGAAACGTATAAAGAATGTCTCAAGAGTCTTTTCTATTTCACC
>CAKSRC010000075.1 GCA_934486915.1 uncultured Eubacteriales bacterium | reverse complement strand
CATACTTAGATGGCAAACTAACTTCTAAGGAGTGTTGTATTATGAATAGTAGAAAAAAGGTCAATTTGAATTGTTCAGTAAAAAATATTGGTGAGTCACCAAAGTTTGATTCTTCTGAAAATTTAGAAGAAAATGAGCCGGGTACTCAAAAACAAGCCGAACAAATCGTTCAAACAAGTGCAGTGGTTTCGTCTAGGGGAAATCATAAAATCTATTGTCTTACTATAATAGGTCAAGTAGAAGGTCATTATATATTGTCTTCACAAAATAAAACGACTAAATACGAGCATGTAATTCCGCAGCTTGTAGCAATTGAAGAGGACCCTGAAATTGATGGACTTTTGGTTCTTTTAAATACAGTAGGCGGTGACGTCGAGGCGGGTTTAGCTATAGCAGAACTTATAGCGGGAATGAAGAAACCTACGGTATCTCTTGTAATAGGCGGAGGTCATTCTATAGGTGTTCCACTGGCTGTTGCGGCAAAAAGATCGTTTATTGTAAAATCTGCTTCTATGACTGTCCATCCTGTAAGGATGAGCGGGCTTATGTTGGGAGTTCCTCAAACATTTGAGTATTTCCAAAGAATGCAGGAGCGTATTACGGGTTTTGTGACTGATAATTCCAAAATTTCCGCAAAGCGTTTTCAAGAGTTAGCTATGAATACAAAAGAACTTGTCATGGATATAGGTACTGTATTGGACGGTGAGGCAGCTGTTAGGGAAGGTCTTATAGATGAGCTTGGAAGCCTTTCAGACTCAATTAAATGTTTATATAAAATGATTGATGATAAGAAAAATTCATTGAAAGATAAATCTTTAAAATCAGAATTTAAAAAGAAACATAAAAAAGTTAATAAATAAGTTTATAATTTTCAGGAGTGATCTTCTGAAAATTTACATATATTATGGGATAGGTCCCTATTAAAATAATTACATATTGGAGGATATCATGGGTATAATCGAAGCAATCGTGCAAGGTGTGGTGCAGGGCTTAACGGAATTTTTGCCGGTTTCAAGCAGTGGCCATTTAGCATTGTCTCAGCATATTTTGGGAGTAACTGAAAACAATTTGTTTTTTGACATAATGTTGCATTTAGGTACTCTTATTGCAGTTTTAGCTGTATATTATAAGCTTGTATTAAGGCTTATAGTTGCATTTTTTTCTATGATAGGAGATATATTTACAGGTAAGTTTAAGTGGAACAATCTTAATCATGACAAAAGATTGGTTATTATGTTAATCATAGGTTTGGTTCCTTTGTTTTGCCTATTCATACCAATTCCAGGATTGGGTCTTAATTTAAAAGATGTTGCAGAAAACTTGGCAAACAGCGGGAATTTACTAGTAGTTGGATTGGCATTGTTAGCAACAAGCGGTTTACTTGCTTTGGGTATTAAACTTAATAAAAAACAGGCAGCTCAATCAAGAGGTAGAGGCAGAGCAGGAAAGACAGACTTTACCGTAGCGGATTCACTATATGTAGGTTTTACACAGTTGGCAGCTGCAATATTTCCGGGCCTTTCAAGGTCAGGATCTACTTTGGCTATGGGATTAATGAGAGGAATCAACAAGCAAAGAGCGCTTGATTATTCATTTATCTTGGCAATACCATCAATTTTAGCGGCAGCATTGTTGGAACTTAAAGACGTTGAGATAAGTGCAATGGGGGACGATTTATTGCCGTTAATTATAGGTATGGTAGTCTCGGCTATTGTAGGATTTTTGGCAATTAAATTGTTTAAGTGGCTTTTGGCAACTGACAAAATGAGCGTATTTGTATGGTATACATTTATTTTAGGTACAGTTACCATAGTGGTAAATGTAATAGAATCAATCCGTGGTGTAAATTTATTTACGGGTGCTGCACTTTAAATCATATTCGTTAAAGGTGATGTGTTTTGGCAACGAGAAGGACTCAAAAAAGACCATCTTCAGGCAGTAGAAGTAATTATAATAAAAATACTGCTGCAAATCGCAGTAAAAAATCAGCTTCTTCTAATAATTTAAAAGGAGGAGCTGATTCTATTACTGCTAAAAACCAATGTAATCAAGGAATAGCTATAGTCTTGTTTTGTTTATCTATATTACTTTTTTGCATTATCATAATCGAGGGCGAGCATATATGGAATATGGCTCATACATTTATCTGGGGAGTATTTGGTAAAAGCTCATTTTTATGCCCGATTTTTCTTATGTATATATCAATAATTACGGCTTTTGATAATAAGGAAACAAACATAGAACCTAAAATTTGGCTTTCTATATCTATCATTTTTCTATTTTCTGCTTGCTTTTATATTTTTCCCTCAAAGGCCTCAAGTTCAATTGACTTTTTTAAGGAACTTATTAATCTTTACGACTTAGGAACTGATAGAATAGGAGCCGGACTTCTAAGTGGTATGTTAGGTATACCATTGGTATGTGCATTGGGAAAAACAGGTGCGGAAATTACGGTTATCATACTTTTGTTTGCAATGATAATGTTTCTTAGCGGCAAGGGGCTTTTAGGATTTTTTGAATTTTTATTTAGACCGTTTAGACATTCCAATAAAATCAAAAAAGAAAAACATCAAGAGTGTTTTGAACAAGAGGATGTCCCTTATATACCCCAAAAGCGAAATACACAGATTGATATTCCACTTGGCCCTGAAAATCTTCCCAATCATCCAGTTAAGGCGGATATTCCTTTGCCCAAAAAAGAGAAGGGTGAAAAGCTTGCAAACTTAAAGAAGGCCTTTTCTAAAACTAATGAGAGCAATAAGAAAGAATTAGATAATGAAAAGACGGATTTAATAGATGTGGCAGAAGAAGATTCAGCCGCAGCCGCAGCTGAAGCATTTATGAAGCGAAAGAGCATTTCTAAAGATAAAGCTGAGCTTCAAAAAGAGGAAAAACCTAAGGCTCCCTTAGGACTTAATGATGTATTAGATGAAATATCTTTGGAAAAGAGATATAATTTTCCGCCTACTTCACTGCTTATGAAATCCGTTGAGGCTGATAACAGCGACATTAAAAATGAACTTCAAGTAAGCGGTCAAATGTTAGTAGATACTTTAAAGAGTTTTAATGTCCAAACTAAAATAGTAGATATAAGTAGGGGGCCTGCGGTCACAAGATATGAGCTTCAACCCGCCTCGGGGGTTAAAATAAGCAAGATAACTAATTTGGCTGATGACATAGCATTAAACCTTGCAGCTTCCGGCGTTAGAATAGAAGCTCCAATACCGGGAAAGGCGGCAGTTGGTATAGAAGTTCCTAACAAATGTATCAACATAGTAAAAATGAGGGAGCTTATTGAGTCGAAGCCATTTATATCGGCTAAAGGCAAACTTACTGTAGTGTTAGGTCAAGATATATCGGGTAATATCACCTTGGCAGATTTGAGCAAGATGCCGCATTTGCTTATTGCGGGTTCTACAGGTTCGGGTAAGTCGGTTTGTATAAACTCTTTTATAATAAGTTTGCTTTATAAATCAACGCCGGATGAGGTAAGGCTTCTTATGAT
>CAKSRC010000074.1 GCA_934486915.1 uncultured Eubacteriales bacterium | reverse complement strand
GATTGATAATTTTTAGTTATCCGTCAGATACGTTAAAATGTAAGCTGTACTTTAAGGAGTATGTATGAATCAAAATATACGTGAAATAATAGACGTTTACAGGAATTTAGAACACAATTACAAGAATGAAATATTAATAGTTTTAGTTGCTAATGTAGAGGGTAAAACAAATGATTACGATGATTATGAAAGTACATCCGTATTATCAGAATATTATACCTTAGACGAATTTGAAAATATTAGTATAACATATAAGAAATTAGGATATGAAGTTATTTGCTATTTTAGTGAAAAACATTTCATGAATGCAATAATTAACAACAAAATAAACACTGACAAAAAATTACTGGTAATTAATTCTGCTCAAAGTGGAACATATGTCGGTCGAAAATCCCTAATTCCAAGTTTTTGTGACCATTATAAAATTATGCATTCCGGAAGTAATGCGTATGTTGTAAGTCTGTGCAGAAATAAATTTCATACTTCTAAAATCATAGATTCATATGTTAAGTACAATCTAAATACATATTTATTTGACATTCATCAAAAGTGGTTAAATAATAGTAAACCACAAATAGGTGAATGCATTATTCTCAAGCTGAACTCTGAGTCGGCTAGTATTGGACTTACAAAAGATAATATAATTCACTATAATGGTGAAGAATCCGATAATTATATTGCTAATCTTGCACAAAAATATAAGCAGCCAATAGTGGTACAGCCATTTGTCAGCGGCTATGAAGTGGAACTGCCTATAATATTATCTTCTGAGAATACTTTCCTTCTTCCGATTGGAATTTCAATAAAAGAAAATTATTTTATCGGAGATGCCATTTTAGATTATACTTCTCGATTTGAGCATTCATATGATTTTTATAATTTCTGCGAATATAATGAAAAATTGGCAAATCAATTACAGCAAAATTCCCTTCAAATAGCAGATATACTTGGGCTGGAAGGATTTTGCCGTATTGACTATCGTATAAATTGCAATAATGAATACTATGTAACAGACATTGCTACCAATCCACATATTACAAAAGACTCATCATTTGCATACGCATTTAGTAAATTGGGATATTCTTATGATGATATGTTTTCATGCTTGATTGGATGCACATTATCCCATTATTATAAATCGCTCCAATAATATAATGCGGTAAAATCAAAACTATGTCCCCAATATGCCCAAGCCTCTTGGTAACTTTGACAATACTTAAAAATAAATGTGTCGATGTCTTCAATTTGAATTTCAATATGCTGCTTTATTGCTGTCTGCAATAAGTCATATTTTTTCTTATAATATGATTCATCGATGATACCATTTGTTGCCACACGCAATTCGTTAAGTATTTTTTGAGCCTGTGCATAGTCTTTTTTAAATATTTCAAGAATTAATATATTATTTTCAATACAAGTTTCATAAAAAGCTTCACTAGTATTCCTTGCTTGTTGCCTTGTTTGAAGCAATCTTTCATAAGCCAAGTCAATTTCGCCGTTAATTGCCAAAAATGCACAATAATTAGAGGTTATGAAAATATTATCTGCATTTTCACTAAGGTTCATTAGTCTTGCATATATTTTTAAAATTTCTTTCTTTTTTTGAGGTTCATGCAGATACAAAGCTACCAGAAAATTATTATCAATAATATGAAGCCTTGGAAAACATATTGTTGGATTTATATTAATAAAATCGTAAGCTTTTTGAATTTCACATAAAGCCTCTTTATAACTGCTGCATTCAATTAATATTCCTGTGTGATTAGCTAAACTCATTACATATTGTAATGGATTAAGGGCCATTGTATTACCGGGTAAAGGTTTAAAAAATTCAACACTTTGTCGTATATAAATTTCTGAAAAAACGCATTCATGCACACAGTTAGATATTCTTTTTAATGTATATAGCATCAGTCTTGCATTTTCATCATATGATATACGTGGCTGTAGATAATTCATTATTCTTTTTTCGCATTCTTTTGCTTCTTCAATCATTCCATTGTGTGAATAAGAAGAAATCAATGTTAATAAAACTTGTAAGTATAAATCTCCCTCTCTATTTATTTTTTCAAGAGTATAATGTTCTAAGCATTCAAGTGCTTCACGTCTGCTATCGTTATCGAGAAATTTTGTCAAAGAAGCAGATTTGACTATATCTCTTATTACAAGTAATTCACATGGATATAAATCGTAAATATAACTAAGCTTTTTTAATGCTTCTTCATAATTCCGCTGGTTATATTGTTCAACGGCCGGTTTAAATAACGTAAAAAACTCATTTACATTTGCATCTTCTTTAATATTTTCCAAATAAGCCTCTTCCTGATAAAAAGTCTGGAATTTATGTTTGAAAAATAATAATACAGATAGAATTGCTGCATTATGTCCATTCTCTAATTTCAGTTCAATATCAATGCGTCTTTTATAGTCACTTGGAAATAGTTCCTTTACACAGTCACTCATTTTTTCATAATATAATATATTATTTTGATGTGCTTTATTTCTGAAAACAATTTGAATTATCTCATTTGAAAAATATGTATATGGTTTGTCTTGAATAATATATTCCATATTTTCCGAATATTGCATCAGTTTGAGATAATCCTGCCTGCTTAAATTATATGTTTTCTTAACTTCATCATTAAGAAATTTCTTTCCAATCAGGGAAGCATACTCTAATAAATTTGAAATTTCATTACCCTTTTTGCCTAATGTTTCCAGATTTTTATTAACTAATATTTCTAAGTATTTTTCTAAATCCTGTACATTTGTATTATAATCTAAATATTGACTATCTATTTCTTTTGCTATTTGTTTTATGACTTCTAAATGACCATTTGCTAAATTAAAAAATATTTTTTTGATACTATCATCAAGAGCTATCTTAAGATTTAAACTATCTAAATATATATCTAATTCCTCATATGAAATAGGAGATAACGTGAATACTTTTGTCTTAAATTTCTCGATTATATTATCTATATTGGAATCATAGTCATTTCCGGGTGTTACTACAATTAGGAAACTGCATTGTTTCATAAATTCAAACTGAGCACGATTAATTAAAAATAAATATATCATTTGGAGTGACTTTAAATCAAAATACTGAAAACTGTCACAAATAATTAGCGCTTTCTTTTTCTCAAACAAATAATTTAAGCGATACACAATATTTTTTTCGTCATCATTATTAAGAAAAAAAGTCTTGTTATTCTGAGATACATTTTTATAGTTGAGTTTATCTGAAATTATTTTTTTTGATATGTCACCTACAATTGGAAGTTCACCGCTAAATGCTGATATCAGTTCTTTATCGTTTTGTTTTTGTGCATATTTAACCGACATTTCGGAAAGTGCTTGTTTTATACAATAATATTCTCGTTCTTTACAAAATTGATCTCCATTAATACAGCAAATTGTAAAATCCTTTCGGGCTTTAAATTCTTTAATTAATTGCTCTATAACATAGGTTTTTCCTACACCTGCATTTCCTTTTAAAATAATAACATTTTGATCATAAGAATCGAGTTCTTCAATTAATTTTTCAAACAAATCCTGCTGATTATCTAGCATTTTATATCATGACCCTTCCAATTAAAATCATATTGTTATCAAAATTATATAAATAACGGATAACTAAAAATTATCAATC
>CAKSRC010000073.1 GCA_934486915.1 uncultured Eubacteriales bacterium | reverse complement strand
TTAACAGATAGTGATGTTGTTTTTTGTGTAACTAAGGATTCTTTAATACTAAGATTTAGCTCCGGAATTTCACATGCTCGCGGATATAATGCTCTTGTAGAAATCCCAAGATAAGTCTTGAAGTTTAACATAATAAATAGTATATAGTTATAAAAAGATGATGAGATTTATTATATTTTATCTTTATACAATAAAAATCCCCCGCTTTATATGTGGAGGATTTTTTGCGAATTATTTTAATAGGGGATATTCTACGAAATTTAATTATCAAATTTTACGACAATAGTTTTATCTATAACTTTAACACTGCCTTTCATAGGATAGCAAGGCATGGATTTAAATTCCTCGCTATCTCTTATAGACTGGGCCTGTTTTTCTGATTTTGTGTTTATAGAAATTCCCATAGTATACTTGAAAAAATAGTTCCAAGTACCTGCACGGCCATTATCAGTAGAGAAATCTAGACCTGCGGTTGCAGTTCCGATTGCCCTATTATAGATTTCTCCTTTTAGACCTTGATTTTTTAAATAACTTCCTATAAAGCAATAGGGATATTTATCAGAATAATCATCTAAATCGGTAGCTTTACAATATATATTTTGTGCTATTGTTGAAGCTTGCCTGCAAGTCATGCCAAGTGCAGTATAAGATGCTCCCGTTTGCCACATACAAGACCAAATTATGATAAGGCTAACAAATATTGACGGTGCATTGCAGTAAAAGCGTAAGTCGGTTTTTTCAGCCATACCGCATGAAATGGCTAAAATACACGGTAGTACGAACATCCATGGAGTAGATATAACAAGGCAAAGGTTATAAAATGGATTGATAAATAGAATTGTTGCAAGAAAAATTGGTATAATTAGTATGCAAAGTGCCATTAAAATAAGCCTAATAACTTTTTTATCAAGATCTTGATTTTTTATTGCAAATAATATAAATACAATTATAAATAAGGAAAAGAATATTAGCCATAGTAAATATCTATGTAATACATAATTTTTAACTACACTATTTGAGAAGAAATAATTGTATGTAAATGTATATGCATTAGCGATATTATTAGGTATGCTCTTAAGTGAGGAAGAAAACCCTAATTTATCGGCTCCGCCATATGATGAAAATTTGACACCCAAATGCCTTGCATATAGAACCGCAATAATGTAGTATATAACCGAACCACAAAGTACAAAGACAAAAGATTTAAACACTTTTTTAATTGAAGTAGTTATTGGTTCATTATCTTTTAGCATATTAAAAAATAAGAACATTATTAAACTGGTTGCTACGCCTATACTTGTTTGATAAAGACTTAAGGAAACAGCCAAAAAAATTATTGACAATGGAATTCTGAGCTTGTCGATTTTTGAATCTATTTTATTAAACATTAGGAAAATAGAGGCCGTGGCTAAAAGTATTGACAAACAGTAGCTGTCGGCACAATATATATTAGAAAAGATATTAACTAATTGTGGAGCGGCTGCTATTGATAGAGAAATGCAGAGTGCCACAATTTTATTTTGTACTTTAAACATATTACATAATAATACCGATGTTAAAGCGAGAAAAAATAAACTTAATACTATTATCATATAAGTATTTATAACACCTAAGCGTGTTTTATCGACAATATGAAGTCCCCAGCGGCCGAGCGATGCTTCCCATTTCCCCGAAATATGTATTCCTCCTATATTATTCCATATTCCGTCTCTAATAAGGAAGTCATTTGCAGCCATAGAAAAATGAATAATCAGTCCGCATATAAGTGTTGATAAAAAGGCTATGATATTGATAGGTTTTCTGAGTGTTGAGTATAATTTGGAAAAATCATACGAGTTTAAATTTTTCATAATTCACAATCTCCTAATTTTTAGTAATTTAAGGCACTTTTCCTAGTATACTATATTTTTAAAAGCATGGCAAGCAAAAAAATAGAAATTTAGAGCCATTATTACATATTTTGCAAATATTATAAATAGCCACAATTTAATAAAAATAATTGTTATGAAGTCTATTAGGAAATTTTGAATATTCATGCAATTATGTTTTACGAGGTAGAAAAATATATGTTAAAATAAACTCATGGGTTGGAGATTTTTTTCAATCTATAATAATACCTATAAAAAATGCGGGAAAATAGTCGGCAAACAAAAATAATTTTACGTGTATTGTAGAAAAATTAGGTGCGGGAGGTCAAATATATGAAAGTTCTAGGAGTAATTTTTGATTTTAACGGTACATTATTTTGGGATTCGGATAAGCAGGAGCTTGCTTGGAGACAATTTGCAGAAAAGTTGAGCAATAGAAAAATATCTGATGATGAATTTAAGATGTATTTCCATGGCAGAACCAACGGAAGTATAATAGAATATATTACAGGAAGAAAGCCGAGTAAAGAAAGGCTTGAACAATTAACGCAAGAAAAAGAGGAAATATATAGAAACCTTTGCAAAAGCGATTCAAAACACTTTAAATTGGCTCCGGGGGCGGTTGAGTTTTTGGACTTTTTAAATGATAATAATATACCTATTACAATAGCCACAGCCTCTGAGGTTACTAATGTTAATTTTTTTATAAATCAATTTAATCTTGATAGGTGGTTTGATACATCTAAAATAGTTTTTGATGATGGTACATTTGTTGGAAAGCCGGAACCGGATATATATCTAAAGGCAGCAAGCAAGATTGATATTTGTCCAAGTAGGTGCTTGGTGATTGAAGATGCAGTTTCAGGAATTACTGCTGCTAAAAGAGCAGGTATAGGAAAAATAATTGCCATTACGCCTAAGGATAAGTATAATGAATTTTCTAAGATAAGCGGGATTTCACAAGTTATTCAAAGTTTCGATGAAGTAAGTAAAGGTATATTTGAAAATGAAAATTAAATTTTGGTGATTAAAAAAGCCACCGGTTTATCCGGTGGCTACCTATATTATATAACGTTTACTTTGTGCATAAAAGGTGCATATTTAAGTCGCTGTCGATGTAATATGTGAAGGTTTTTGTCTTTACATCACTATTATCGCAATTGTGTGAATAAGTGAATGTTATAGAAACGTTGCCTTCTTTTAGACCTTGAAAATGCCATTCTTCTCCGCCGCCTGCACCGCATAATTCAGGATTTGATGAGGAATAAGAGTGTGAAATTTCAGAAATCATACCATCATTGTCAGTTGTGTAACTCCAACTATACCCTGTTGATGGATTGGATTGTAAAGTTATTACAGCATCAATTTTGCGTTCTGCCGCAAATGCTGTACATGAACATACGATTAACATAAGTGCTAATAAAGATCCTAACAATTTTTTCATAAAATTTCTCCTTTTAAATAAATGTAAGTTTAATAACTATTAATTAGTATGACATATATTTGTAATTAAGTCAATACTTTAATTTAAAAAATTAATTTATATTAATTTTTAATCATCTAATTTTAGGTCCACAATTTTCTCGATAAATATCTTGAAGATGTTGGTTGATGTTGCGACCTGCATGGCTAAATCATTTAGTCTTTCTTGATTGTCCTCGGGAGAACGGATTATAGGATCAGCGACTTCTCGTATTTTTTCAGTGACATAACAAAGAGATTTACGTTGATTATGTACAAAAGAATTATATATTACTTCGACTTCACTTTCTGGGATATCAAGTGGGATAATTTTTTTAATTGTTGATATACTTA
>CAKSRC010000072.1 GCA_934486915.1 uncultured Eubacteriales bacterium | reverse complement strand
TAAAATCTCTTTTCCTCGGTTGCAAAACCGCTACAGCCATATAATATAAGAACATCATCAAATTTATTGCCTGTTACATATGAAGCAAGATTTCCTCTAAAGAAACGCATATCTATCATTTGTACTTCCTTATAATCATCAATAACAAACTGTGCAAATGTATTTGCATACGAATCTTTTATCAGTAGAAGTTTTCCCTTTTTACCGCCACCCTGTATTGTAGTCAATACCTGATTTGAATTAAAAAATACTCCATATTTATCTTTTCCTTTAAGATATGAATTTTCATATATTGAATTTGCAACATAATAATCATTATTATATGAAACACGTCTTTTCTTATTATGATAATATCCAATAATTTCATCCTGATATTTTGTTCCTGGCAGGCTCACTTTATTCCATGTTGTTCCCTTAAAATCATCACACAATATTTCTTTTTTCCACGAATTAAGTGGTGCCGCTTTCTTACCAAGTGATTTTTTCCACTGAACATACGCATAATACGCTCCTACACTTGTCCAGTGATGATCCGATTTATAATATATCTGCTCATCATTATGTGCTTTAAGCACACTTGTTATATCTATAACTCCGGGAACTTTCTTTGCCACCTCACTGATAAGCTTTTCCTGGCTGACATGACAAGCGAACTGTGGCAGTTTATTACTCATAATCTCAACTGATGCAGGTACAAGCAACTCACGACATGATATTTTATTTTCCGCTAATTTTTTTCTAAATTCGGCCATATTTTTAATATTTTTATTAAATATCTTTTTGTCATATTCAGAGAATGTATCAATAAGATAATTGTCTTTTCCGATAAACACTCCACCTGCCTCACGCTTACCCATAAGAATATCTGCTGCCGTCTTTATTGTCACGATACTGTCCCTTTTGGGATACTGGTCTGTAAGGTACTTCTCAACATTGTCTCCAAATTTTTTTCCCATCCTGTCAGTATTTTTTAATATGTCACTATACTGCATAAGATTTCTTTTTTCTTGTTCGGAATACTCTCTATCAGGTGTCATTATTTCAAAAACTGCACCAAAAACAAGCAACAGAACAAAATAAAAAGCAATAATTCTGTTTTTCATGTTAAACTCCATTTCTTAGCAATCTGCTCCAAATATACCTTATAAAGCTTTCCACAATATTTTGTAACACATCCGGTACATCGAAAAATTAATTATTCATCGTACTAAAATCTAAAATATAAAAACGGATTATACGAACTGCTTATAAGGTATACAACACTTAAAAACATACCAAATGTCACAAGCATAATCTCGAATACCGCAACAGAAGCATTTGTAAGCCTTGTTTCTGACCTCTTTTGTATTATACTGTATATATTCTTTCCAAACGGTGCTGCTGCCACAAAACATATAGCAATAAGCGGCAGATAAGAAAACATCAGATACATACTTTCCCTGTCACATACAAATTTTTTTCCAATACCTGTCAATGCTTTAAAGAATACAATCCTTTCTGCTCTCTTTGTGCAGGCAAACAAAATCCAGCTAATTGTTACAATTAAATATGAATAACATCTTCTGAACACCTTAGGTATTTTTACAAGCCATTTTAAAATAAATGCCTTTTCAGCCATAAGAATTACTCCAAAATAAATTCCCCATAATATAAAATTAACCGATGCACCATGCCATAACCCTGTCAGGAGCCATACAATTCCTATATTTATAATTTGTCTTACCGTTCCCTTTCTACTTCCACCAAGCGGAATATACACATAGTCTCTAAACCAGCTTCCCATCGAAATATGCCATCTTCTCCAAAAATCAGTTATGCTGTCTGCCAAAAACGGATAATTAAAGTTTTCGCAAAAATGAAAACCAAACATTCTTCCAAGACCAATAGCCATATCTGAATAACCCGAAAAATCAAAATATATTTGAAATCCATAAGCGATAAGTGCCAGCCACGCCGTCACCATTGAACCGCTACCGTTTAAAATCTGATTTGAACCGCTTTCCCACAATAAACCGATGTTATTTGCCAATAGCACTTTTTTTGATAATCCGCACACAAAACGCTTTGCACCACATGCAAAATCTTCCGTAGAATGTTTCCTTCTATCAATCTCACCGGCTATTGTTTCATATCTGACAATAGGCCCGGCTATAAGCTGTGGAAATAATGTTACATATGTACCAAATGATATTATATTCTTCTGTACAGGTATCACTCCACGATATACATCTATCGAATAGCTCATTGTCTGAAATGTATAAAACGAAATCCCTATAGGCAATGCAAATGCCGGCACATGTACAGAATAATGAAGTATCTTCTGTACACCTGCTGCCAGCATTCCACTGTATTTAAAGGTACATAACATTCCAAGATTTACAAATACAGATATGAATAAAAATAATTTCGCTGTACTTTTTCCTCTGTATTTATCTATCATTCGACCACAAGTATAATCTAATACCGTTGAAAACAACATCAGACTTACATATACCGGTTCACCCCATGCATAAAACACAAGACTGCATATAAACAAAACAGTATTTTTTAATTTTGCAGGTGAAATATAATATATGCCTAATGTTATCGGCAAAAAATACATCAAAAATGTTATGCTTGAAAAAAACATTTATTTTCTCCCACTGCTGCTATTTAATTTTTGCAAGATTTTTTACCTTGCCGCCAAATACAGCTTTCCATGCCTTATCTATCTTTGCAGCTTCTGATTTTGCTATTTTTGCCTGTTTCTGAACACTTAACTTATCATCCGCTTTTTTTCCAAGAATAAACATACCAACATAATTTCCTTTAACGAATATTCTTGCCTGATTCACACGTATTGTGTCCATATTGTAAAGTTTATTATAGTCAACTGTCTGTGTTAATGATTTCTGAAGTTTTTCCTTAGCAGTGTTTGCATAACCTTTCTTTACCTTAACAACAACCGCAATATCCATATTTATACTTGAATTTTTGTTTGCCTCGTATGCCATGCTTTCTATCTTTGATTTATCAAGATCATAGTATGTTATTCCATCTTCCATTTTTAATTTATTGTCACATGTATAACTGTTTTTCATGCTTTTCTTAATCTTTGATAAAACCTGATTTGCTGTAAGCGCCTTCTTTTTTGTTGTTTTTCTTATTCCCGCTTCAATAATTATTTCCTTTACCGGAACTGACACATTTGCTCTTTTAGCTTCTGATGCCCCTGCCATATTTGCCGCCGAGCCTCCAATTCCTGCAATTGCCATTACCGCTGTCATCATAATAATTAATATCTTTTTTCTCATAATAAAAAATCTACCTTTCTGTTTATAAATATTCCCGGGATGACGGTTTCTTTTTCCCCGCCATCCTTATAAACAGAAAAGATAGATTTTTGTTGCAATATTTCCTTAATTTTTTTACAGCTTTTTTTATGGTATTACTTTTTCAGCTTCAAAAATTACTGCTATTATATTACCCCACCTCAATAATCTTCCCAAGTGAAAACGAATAAATAAGCTTCTCCTTAACCTTTTTTCCTGTCACGCTCTCAAGCGCTCTCGCATAATAATCAAGCTGTGTTTTATACCTTTCTGCCAGTTTTTCTTCCTGCCCTTTCATAACAAAATCCGTCTTGTAATCAACAAGAACTATGTCATCACCTTCGTAGAAAAATGCATCAATTATTCCCTGTATCATTATAAGTTCTTCACTGTCACTCTTTTC
>CAKSRC010000071.1 GCA_934486915.1 uncultured Eubacteriales bacterium | reverse complement strand
TTTTTGGAATTTTGGGTAAGAAGTCGGATTCATACGCTTTGGAAGCTTTACCTTCTTCCAAACAAGACGTACAAGCCAATGTAGATACACAAGACCACAGTGGAGAAAAAACGTATAAAATAAATGAAAGCCAGTTTGGTGCTTCAGGCGTAAAGTATGAAAACTTTTATGTTAAGAACACTACAGGCTTTGACTTGAATATAGGAGAGTTCCTTTCAAGGACTCCGGATATTCAAAACGTAAAGTCAGAATCCCCAAAGGTGTTGATACTTCATACTCATACGACGGAGTCATATATGGACTTGGATCAAGGTTTTTATTACGAGAGCTTTTATCCAAGGTCAAGCGATGACTCAAAAAACGTAACCCAAGTAGGAAACGCAATAACATCAAGTTTAGAACAAGCCGGCATTGGGGTAATACATGACATAACACATCATGATGAGCCAAGCTATAACGGTTCATACTCAAGAGCTGCGGAAACGATAACTAAAAATCTTGAAAAGTATCCTTCCATACAAGTCGTTTTGGACATTCATAGAGACGCTATAGGCGATAACGAAAGCGGGAAGGTAAAACCTACTTTTGTGGCAAACGGAAAAAAGGCTGCACAAATAATGATATTGGCAGGGTGTGATATGGATGGATCCATGGGATTTAGTGATTGGCAATATAATTTGAGTCTTGCGTTAAGACTTCAAAAAACAGCAGAGACTATGTTTCCTGGCATGACAAGGGCAATGTCGTTTGGAGAATTTAGGTATAACATGAATTATACTCATGGTTCACTTTTAATAGAGGTCGGCACGGACGGTAATACATTAGATGAGGCGGTTTATTCTGGAAGTATGCTTGGTAAAGCCCTTGCAGACGTGCTTTTGAAACTAGAGTAAAAAAGAAGGAAAAAGATGAAAAAGAACAGTAAAAGAGAGGAAATATTAATAAATACCTTTTATATTATACTTTTTATATTATTGATAGGCCTTATGTTTGTAGGCTTTGTAATTGCGGATAATAATATGCACAAGACAAATTTTTTTAAGGCTGATAAAATACTAGACATAGATAATAATAACTTTAAGGTAATTATTTTTAGGTTTAATAAAATAGTAGGTGAAATAAGAAATTATATATTGTCATGTATAAAATGGTAATCAATGTATATTATACAAAATGTATGGTATATCATTTTTGATATTATTAAATTAAATGAAGTTTATTGGCTTATTGAAAAATATGTAATAATATAGTATAATTAAGAAGTTATACATTGTTCTAATAAGTTCATGGAAATAAGGGGAGGGGCCAAATGAAAAAGGGTCTTAAAAATTTAGTGTGTTTTGCGGCTGTTTTGTCAGTTATTTGTATATTAAACTTTAGTATACAATCAAATGCCGCACCTGACAATCAATATAAAAATGCAGCTTCTGCGTCTAAGGCTCCATCATCAAGTGCAGCAAGTTCTTTGCCACCATCTTCATCGACACCCTCCTCCAAAAATCCGAGCACTTCTGCAAGTTCAAAACCGGCGTCAAGTTCAGTTCCGGCATCAAGTTCGGTGCCACCATCAAGCAGCAGTAGGGTGCAATCATCTTCAAGTAATGTACAAAGCTATGCAAGCGCTGCTCAAAATACAAGTTCAAGTGAGGCATCTAAATCTTCAAGCGAGTCTTCATCAAGTGAATCCTCGAGTTCATTGTCATTGCCCGGTGTCAGTGAAGAGGACATATCTCTGCCGTATGTGCTGGCATCAAGTGATAATTCGGGAAATAACAATATGCTGTTTGGAATAATTGCGTGGGCATGTATTATTTTAGGCGTAGCGATTGTAATAATAGTATTGTTGAGCAATAGAAGGGCCCATAAGGGGTACGTTGCAAGAAAAAGATATAATAATGGGTTTAAAAGAAAAAAGAAGAACTTACTTCCTGATAAGTATTATAGAAATATAAAACGTAAATAACGAGAGTCACCTATTATTGATAGTAGGTGACTTTTGTTTTGTTGCTATATTAATTTGCGTTTATTTATCGATTATGTTACAAACCAATAAATACTTTTGATAAAAATAGATATATTTTTTGAAAAATAAGTAAAAATGTTTGTTGCATTTACGTATTGATAAAAAATATCTTTAGATTTATAATATTAATTGTAATAAGTTAGAATTAAAGGAAAGGAGTTTTAATGAAAAATTTTAGGGATTATACAAGGATAAATGGGTAAGATAAAACGTTATAAGTTGAATGCATTATATTGACAATGTTATTGGTGGATCTTATAATTATCGGATATGGCGATTCTGTTTTGAAAGAAAAAGGTGTCTAATGAGAAAAGTATCGAAAAAAGTTGTTTCTTGTTTTATGTTGTGCGCATTGATGATGTCAAGCATTATGGGTTTTGCGATTAACTCCAATGCAGCGGATGTGGATGGCAGCAAAATTCAAAGAGAAGACGGTACATATGTATATTATGTAGATACGCAGTCTTCATTGGGTGAGGCTACTAGGAGCGCAAATGATGGAGACTGTATAGAGTTTACTAAAGATATAGTTTGCTCCGGAATTATATGTGTTCATAAGGATATAACAATTGACTTTAATAGTAAATCATTAAGGTTTATCAATACAGTAGATGGATTATGTATTAATGCTAATGGATGCGAAAAAATGACTTTAAAAAATGGCGCAATTTATGGGGATAATGATTCAAATTCTGCTGTTTATGTATGTGGCGGTCCGGTAAGATTCAAATGCATGGAAATTTATGGCGGGGATTGTAAAAAGGCAGATTACTATTTGGGTAATGGTATATATGTGGATAACAACTCAACGATATATATGGATGATTGCTTTATTACGGGTGGAAACGGCTATAAAAACAATAGCGACTATTGTTTTAGAACCACGGGTCTAGCTATACGTAACAGAGGCAAAGTAATTAAAGAAGGAAGGGGTTATGAACGAAAAGAGGGTATGTGTAAACCAGGCGAAAAACAATAAACTGCTATGAGTATTGTGAAAATAGATAAAGACTTTGGAGGAAACAAATTTAATGAGTAAAAAAAGAATATCAAAAAGAATTATCTCTTGTTTTGTGTTGTGTGCGTTGATGATATCAAGCATTATGGGCTTTGCGATTACTTCAAATGCAGCTAGTATAAGTTGCAGACAGAGACCGGATGGTACATATGTATATTATGTAGATACGCAGTCTTCATTGAGTAGCGTAGTTAGAAGTGTTAATAACGGTGACTGTATAGAATTTACTGATGATATAGTTTATTCCGGTACTATATGTGTTCGTAAAAATATAACAATTGATTTTAATCATAAATCATTAAGATTTATAAATACATCAAATGGGTTGTATATTAATGTCAATAAAAACAAAGAGGTTACTTTAAAAAACGGTGTAATTTATGGGGCTAATGATTCAAATTCTGCTGTTAATGCACGTGACGGAAAAGTAAATTTCAAATGTATGGACATTTATGGCGGAGATTGTAAACATGTAGATTACTCTTGGGGTAATGGAATATATGTGGGTGTAGAGTCAAAGATATATATGGATGATTGCCTTGTTATGGGCGGAAATGGTTATAGAAAAAAGGATAATTACGATATTCGAACTGGTAAAGCTATATCATGTGGCATAGTAGTTAGCAAAGGTAAAGGCTATACAGCAATAGATGGTGAGTGTGGGCCAAATAAAAAATAATAAG
>CAKSRC010000070.1 GCA_934486915.1 uncultured Eubacteriales bacterium | reverse complement strand
TCTTGTGAATAATTAAATTGTTATAGTCAAGAATAGTAAGTAAAGCAACATAAAAGGAATGGTGGTTATCTAATGGCAAAGAGGCTGGGTAAATACACTTTACAAATGATGCAAATGCCTTCTATACAAGGTTTTGCTTCCGTTTGCGGGAAAAAGGAAGGCGAAGGCCCTTTATCTCAATATTTCGATAAAATATTCAATGATACAACCTTAGGAGAATCTTCGTGGGAAAAGGCTGAAAGTAAACTTCAAAATGAGGCCGTAAACCTCGCCTTGAAAAAATCAAACCTAACATCTGCGGATATAGACTTCATTTTTGCAGGAGATCTATTAAACCAATGTATCTCATCAACCTTTGGTCTTAGGGAGCTTAATATACCGTTCTTAGGGCAGTACGGCGCATGTTCAACAATGGCTCAAACATTAATACTTGCTTCAATGATGGTTGAATCGGGAATGGCAAACCATTGTTTGGCTGTCACATCCTCTCACTTTTGTTCCGCAGAAAGGCAATTCCGTTTTCCTCTTGAATATGGCGGTCAACGTACCCCCACTGCGCAATGGACGGTTACGGGTTCGGGCGCTATAGTCGTTGGAAACTCGGGAAACAGCCCATATATTTCTGCCGTCACTGTTGGAAGGATAAAAGACTTAGGTATAAAGGATGCCAACAATATGGGCGCTGCAATGGCTCCTGCTGCCGCACAAACCTTAACGGACTTCTTTAGCGATACCAAAACCTCTCCTGAAGACTACGACCTAATTCTAACAGGAGATTTAGGCGAAGTGGGAAGCACTCTTCTCTATGAGCTCTTGGAACAAGATAATATCAACATAAGGAGCCGCCATAACGACTGCGGCCTCATGATATATCACAAAGAAAAGCAGGACGTACATGCAGGAGGTTCAGGCTGCGGCTGCTCTGCATCAGTATTATGCTCATTGATTTTAAACAAAATGAAAAACGCTGAACTTAGCAATGTACTTTTCGTGGCAACGGGTGCATTGATGTCCCCTACATCATCTCAACAAGGAGAAAGTATCCCGTCAGTCGCTCACCTAGTAAACTTAAAAAGCGGTCTTAAAAACTAATAAATATATAACACTTACGCTCTCAAGGAGAAGTTATCCTTGAGAGCGTATTCATATTACATAAATAAATAAAATACTAATCTAGTATATCCCTTATGGGCTTCTAACATTTTTGCATTGAAAGTAAACATAAATAAATGTATAATGATATCTAAACTCATAGTAAAGAAGGTTTTTTATGAAATTTTCCATACCTCAAGGGTACTCCCCTTATCTCAACTTGATACAAACTGAAGTCGCTATAAAGGAAATCAAAGATTATTTTCAAAAAGCACTTGCACGCAATCTAAATTTAACAAGGATATCCGCCCCATTATTTGTTGAGTCACAAAGCGGTCTAAACGATACATTAAACGGCATTGAAAGAGCTGTTTCGTTTGATATAAAAGATGATGATAGAAACTTTGAAATAGTCCAATCCCTTGCAAAATGGAAGCGTTTTGCCCTAGCAAAATACGACTTTAAGTGTGGTGAAGGCATATATACTGACATGAACGCAATAAGAAGAGACGAAGACCTCGACAACATGCACTCTATATTTGTAGACCAATGGGATTGGGAAATGATAATAAAAAAAGAAGATCGCAACTTAAACACTTTAAAATCAATCGTGCGTAAGATATATGGTACCCTCAAGGATCTTGAAAATTATATAAACTCAAAGTATAACTCATTGGACAAAATACTCCCTGAAGATATTTTCTTTATTTCAACCCAAGAACTTGAAGAAATGTATCCCTCACTTTCTCCCAAAGAGCGAGAATACCAAATTGCTAAAGAAAAAGGCGCCGTATTTATTATGCAAATAGGATTACCCCTAAAAAACGGAAAGCCTCATGACGGCAGAGCTCCGGACTATGACGACTGGACATTAAATGGCGATATTATAGCATATTACCCTGTCTTAGACATAGCCTTTGAACTTTCGTCTATGGGCATTAGAGTCGACGAAACAGCCCTAAAAAGGCAACTTAAACAAGCAGGTCAAATTAGTAAAGAAAATCTACCATTTCAAAGATCACTATTAAACGGCGAACTCCCATACACAATAGGCGGCGGAATCGGCCAATCAAGGCTCTGCATGTTCTTTTTAAAGAAGGTTCACATAGGAGAGGTTCAAGCGTCTATATGGCCGAAAAATATGATAGAAAGCCTAGATAGTAAAGGGGTCCATTTACTTTGAAAATTATGGATTTAAATCGAAGCAACGCTCCTTTTTGCTTACAAAGAGCAGAGCATACGGCAGATTGCAAGCAGTGCAAATGGAGCGTTAACTTCTTAGGGTTTCAGTGGGTGATTATATGTCTCAACTAAAATCTCGGATGAAACCCGCTGCCCTAAGAGATAATGAACATCTTCCCCTTGATTATAAATTAATAAAAACCAAAAGAAAAACCATTTCCTTGAGCGTAAACAACGAACTCCAAGTTATAGTTCGAGCTCCTATGCATATAAATAAAAAATTTATAGATTCCTTTGTAGAAAAGCATACTCAATGGATTGAAAAACAAAAGAAAATAATCCAAAATAGAAATAATAACTGTACAAATAATGCACTTTCTAAAGAGGATATAGAAAATTTAAAATCACTCGCTAAAGACCTTTTGCCCAAACGAGTAAAATATTATAGCAATATCATGGGAGTATCTCCAAGCGGAATAAAAATTACATCTGCAAAATCAAGATGGGGCAGTTGCAGTTATAAGAATTCTCTATGCTTTTCATATAGGGTTATGCTCTTACCTTTGGAACTTATTGACCTAGTAGTGGTCCATGAGCTTTCCCACATAAGAGTAAAAGACCATAGCAAGCGTTTTTATGATGAAGTGTATAAGTATATGCCGGACTACAACATCAAAAAACAAAACTTGCGCAAACTTGAATTAACACTTTAAAAAATCTATATATACAAAAAATTGCTTGGGCAACCCCCAAGCAATTAATTTTTTATCTATATTGACCGTTTACCGCAATATATCCATCTGTACCAACATACAAAATATTTACACCATAGATTGCCTTACCTGTCCTTGAAGGCTTAAATACTCCCTTGCTGTACCCATTTCCGCCTTGGAAATAGCACCCGTCAACAAATACGCTGATTTTGTCGGATTTGCAGTATACAGCATTACCATAATACTTTATGTAGTGTCCGCCGTTGTCCTCCGTGCCGTATCCACTGCAATTTCCTCCATAAACTCTCATATGTTCAAACTCTACATCACCGGAATGTATGCTGACCGCAGAATCTGAATCCTCACTTGCATAAATATCCCCAGCTTCTAAGGTAATCTTCTTATTTCCCTCAAGTACCAGGCCATTCGCTGATTTCATAAACTTTAGTGAATGGTTTCTAAAATTAAAGTTTACGTCATTAGTAACCTTTAAATCATCATTGCAGGTTATATCCCCAGTAAATATTATAGAATCCCCGTCTACGGCCCTTTTTACTGCACTTCTTAACGAACTTTCATTGTTTACATAATACATGCATACATTGCCAAAATCATTTTCGCTCGCGGCATTAGAATTAATTGCAAGCCCAATAGCACTTGACATCATCAACGCGCACAGCATAAAACAAGAAATAATCTTTTTTGATATCCTTTTTTTACTCATTAAGTTTGTTCCCTCCAAAATTTTA
>CAKSRC010000069.1 GCA_934486915.1 uncultured Eubacteriales bacterium | reverse complement strand
GCGCAGTCTTATTGACTTTTGCTATTGTCGGTATTCTATGGGGGCTGTTTGGCGGTATTTTTGTCTTGATTTGGATGTTGGGGTTTGGCGTTGTAGGCGAAGTCCTTGCCAGCAAATCAAAGTATCAGAATTACAAAATGCTTACCGTTTCTTTTGGATTGTATTCAGTTGGATATTATTTAGGTGCCATCGCACCCCTCTATTATTATCCCGCATTTTGGTATGGATTTGACCGTCCAAAGGAAACCGTGGATGCAATGATTGCAGCAGCACATTCTACGGCTGGGCTTGCTGCAATTCCGGTTACATTGATCGCAATTGTGATAGGTGCTGTAATTGCAAAGAGAATGTTGAAGAAGCATTTTGAAAAAGCAGGAGTGATTTAATGCACCGCATAGACCCCCGGATAGTGATTATTCAGATTGTGCTTTCAGGGATATGTGCATTTTGGATTTTTAAGCCGTTAGCCATGCTTTGTGAAGTGATTTTTCTGATGAGCTTTCTGTTATATTTGCAACACCCGAAGGAGGCTTTGCGGCTGGGCGTATGGTTTGCGTTCCTTGTCGGATTGTATGCCTTACTGAATGAGAGCAACGCTCCGCAAATCATAGTCCAGCCCGTTTTCCTATTACGCAAGCTCTCTCCCTTACTGGGCGTAATGGTTCTGTCACTAAAGGCGTTGACCGTGAGTGAGCTATTCATGGGGCTTCAAAAATTACATTGCCCTAAATCAGCTACGCTTGCGCTTGCTGTTGCATTGCGATTTATTCCCACCATTCGCCATGAGCTTGAACAGATTAGAAACGGCATGAAAACAAGGGGCGTCCCCTTAAATGTGATTACTTTTGCAAAAGCTCCTGCCATGACCACAGAATACATGATTATTCCCTTTATCATGCGCTGTATAAAGGTAGCGGATGAATTGTCTGCGGCTGCGGTCACTCGTGCAATTGAAAATCCTGTGCCAAGAGGGATGAGAGTACCTCTGAAAATCAGAATAAAGGATATTGTGTATCTGATGATGGTGATTTGCTCTAATATCGGAACACTTCTTTATTCATTGTGCGGGTAGCGCGGAGGTTCAGAATGAGTATGATCACAATAAGAAATTTACAATTTCAATATGATGCCGCCCCGGAGATAAATGCTCTTTATGGAATTGATTTAGAAATTCGTAAAGGAGAGTGCATTGTTTTAACGGGAGAAAGTGGCTGCGGGAAAACAACTTTAACACGATGCATCAATGGTTTAATACCCAACTTTTTTGAAGGAACACTTACCGGAGAAATATTGTACGAGGGTGTTCCAGTAAACAAATTGGAACAGTATGAGCTTAGTCGCAAAATTGGCACAGTGTTTCAAGATCCCCGTTCACAATTTTTTGCAGTAAACACAACGGACGAAGTAGCTTTCGGGTGTGAAAATCTTGCCTTTTCCACGGAGCGGATAAATCAGAACGTGGACGCCGCATTCTCCCGAATGAATATTGACGTACTGCGAGATCGGAGTTTATTTGGGTTATCCAGCGGCGAAAAACAGCGGCTGGCAGTTGCTTCTATCTATGCAATGGATACCGATGTCATTGTTTTGGACGAACCGACGGCAAACCTTGATGGAGAAACAATACAAAATCTCCGTGAGCTTTTATTTACACTAAAAGCCGAGGGGAAAACTCTCATTATTTCTGAACACCGCCTTTCCTGGCTTGGAGGAATTGCCGACCGATATGTATATATGCGCAAAGGGAGAATTGAAAAAATATGGGGTGCGGCGGAGGCTGCTTGCCTTTCGCCCGATGTGCTGCGAGAATACGGTTTACGCAGCATACAAAATGTGCTTTTTCCTACAAAGAAAACTCCTGCAAGGTCTGATGCAAACGAGCTGACGTGTCAAAACCTCTGTATTTACTACGGAAAGCAGGAAATTATCCATGATTTGAATTTTCACTTTACATGGGGCGAAGAAGGTCGGATTATTGGAATTGTCGGTGCGAACGGTTCCGGGAAAACAACATTTTCTAAAGTGCTGTGCGGACTTATGGCACCGCGAACTGGGGAAATTCGTCTGAACGGCAAAAAAATGACCCATAGAGAGCTGCTGAAAAAAACATACTTTGTTATGCAGGACGCGGATTATCAGCTTTTTACGGAAAGCGTTACACATGAAATGGAATTGGCGGCACGAAAAAATAAGCAAAAAAACGTTCGATCTTCAAAAGAGGAAACAACAAACATTCTTGACAGGTTCGGCTTGGCCGAATATTCCGAAAGACACCCGCTATCCTTGTCCGGCGGACAAAAGCAGCGGGTCACGATTGCTGCTTCCATCGCTGCAAAATCGGATATTCTTGTTTTGGACGAGCCGACGAGTGGGCTTGACGGACGGAATATGCTCCGTCTAAAGAATATTCTGCGTGAACTGAAAAAACAGGGAATGCTGATTTTCATTGTAACCCATGACGCAGAATTTCTTGAAGGATTAACAGATGAATTACTGACTATTTCAAATAAGGAGGAAAACATGGACAAAAGAGAAAAACAGCAATCGCCTTTAAGGGGTATTTTGCAGTTTGCCAGTCAGAGGAAAGGACTTTTGAGGATTTCTGTTATCCTTTCTGTTCTGTCCTCTGCGTTTGGTATGGTTCCATACGCTGCTGTAGCTGTGTTGCTTGGGAAAGCGTTAGACAATGCTTTGACCATAGAATGGGCAGTCAGCTTGACCTTGGTGGCTTTAGCAGGATATTTTCTAAAACACTTTCTATATTCAAAATCAACCCTATGCTCCCACAAGGCAGCGTATGAAATCATACAGAATATCCGCTGTGCAATTATGCGGAAGATGTCAAAAATGTCTATGGGGACAATACAGGAAAAATCTTCCGGCGAATTTAAGCAATTAGTCATTGATGATACGGAACGACTTGAAGGACAGATTGCTCATGCCATTCCCGAAATGACAGCAAGTATTCTCATTCCGATTTTTGTGTTTGCCTATCTGCTTTTTGTGGATTGGCGTATGGCGCTTGCTTCTCTTGCTTCGGCTGTTTTGGGAAATGTTATCTATTATAGCATGATGATAGGGCGCAGCGAGAGGATGAAAGAATATATGTCCGCGAATGGAGATATGAACGCAACCATTGTTGAGTATGTAAATGGTATGGAAGTTATCCGTATGTTCAATCAGACTGCTTCTTCGATGGGACGGTTTAAGGGAGCAGTATTGAAAGTGCGGGATATTACTACCGCATGGTATAAGCACTGCTATCCTTTTATGAGTATCAGTCAGGTTGTTATGCCCTCAACGATTGCATTTGTTTTGCCCGTCGGCGTTGTACTTCTTTCGGGTGGTACTACGACATTAAACGAGGTTATTTTATGTATTCTTCTCTCTATGGGGCTTGTTGGCTCTTTACAGGCAATGATTGAGTTTTGGCATGACATTGCCGCAATTTATGAGATACAGCCCCGTATTATGGCACTTTTAGAAGCAAAGGAGTTGCCCGAGCCGATAGAAGCACAACACAGTAGCGGCAATGATGTGGAGCTGAAAGATGTTCATTTCAGCTACGGAGCAATCGAGGTTATCCATGGCGTTTCCTTTACGGCAAAGGCTGGGACAGTCACAGCATTGGTAGGTCCGTCCGGTTCGGGGAAATCAACTCTGGCAAAACTCATTGCCCGCTTTTGGGACGTGAGCGCGGGTGCGGTAACTGTGGGCGGCGCGGATATTCGCAATCTGCCGTTATCCGAGCTTTCCGAAAAAATCAGTTATGTTTCACAGGATAATTTTCTGTTCAATATGAGCC
>CAKSRC010000068.1 GCA_934486915.1 uncultured Eubacteriales bacterium | reverse complement strand
TTGTATCTTCTTCCATACATCAAACGACCTGTAAACTCGTCGACTATTATTACTTCGCCGTCTTTTACTACATAGTCAATATCCTTTTGCATAACACCTCTTGCCTTAATAGCTTGGTTAATGTGATGCTGGATGGTTATGTTATCTGCATCGGTTAAGTTGTCTATATGGAAAAAGTCTTCGGCTTTTCTTACTCCGGACGGGGTAAGAGTAGCGGTTTTTGCTTTTTCGTCCACTACGTAGTCGCCGTCCCTATATAAATCATCATTATCTTCTTTGGTGTTTACTTCTTTAACTTTTATCATTTGAAGTTTTTTAGCAAATTTATCGGCAAGGCTGTATAGTTCTGTCGATTTATCCCCTTGGCCGGATATAATAAGAGGAGTTCTTGCCTCGTCGATTAAGATGGAGTCAACTTCATCGACTATTGCATAACTATGACCTCTTTGGACCTTTTGGTCCTTATATATAACCATGTTGTCTCTAAGGTAGTCAAATCCCAACTCATTGTTGGTACCATATGTTATATCGGCAGCATAGGCTTTTTTTCTGCCCTCGTTGTCCAAATCGTGGACGATAAGACCAACGCTAAGACCCAAGAATTTATATAATTTACCCATCCATTCAGAGTCACGTTTTGCAAGGTAGTCGTTTACAGTAACAATATGTACTCCTTTGCCGGTGAGACCATTTAAGTAAGCTGGTAATGTTGCAACCAATGTTTTACCTTCACCGGTTTTCATCTCGCTTATTCGCCCTTGATGAAGTACAATACCGCCGATTATTTGAACCGGGAAATGGCGCATGCCTAATACACGGCTTGAAGCTTCTCGGCAAACGGCAAATGCGTCCGGCAATATATCGTCGGTCGTTTCGCCGTTTTTAAGGCGTTCTTTAAGGATATTTGTTTGAGATACAAGTTCTTCATCGCTCATTGCCTTGTATTTGTCTTCAAGGCTTAAAACGGCATTACATATTGGTTGTATACGTTTTAGTTCACGTTTGCTATAGTTTCCAAATAAAGATTTTAAAAGATTCATAATACACCTCAATACATTATTTATTAAAACATCTACCGTAATTATACCATAGTAATCTTAAAAAAGCATTATAAAATTATAAACATTTTTAGTATAGGGTTTAAAAGGGCGGATAATCTTAGGAATAGGCCTTTAAACCTATTGAATAAAAGTAGGAATCTGGTATAATATTAAACTAGATTATATGCGATTATATTTTGATTAAAATGATTTTTAAAGGGCGAGAGGAGAATATAAAATGGAACTAAAAGATTTAGGACCCAAAATAGCCGAACTTGAGTCATCGATTAATATTGATAAAAGAATGTATGATGAGGATATCGAGGCTCAGTTGGCTCACGTTACTATGCTTGGTCAATGTGGTATTATAGATAAGACTGAAGCGGACAAGATTTGCAACGAACTTGAAAAAATTCAAAAAGAATTTTCTTATGGTAATTTTAATTTCGATACAAAATATAGAAATATAAACGAATTTATCAAGGCAGAACTTTTTAAAAGACTTGGTGATTTAGGAAACAAGGCTTTGCTTGCACGTCATTATGACGACCAAATTGCTTTGGATTTAAGGCTTAACCTTAAAAAAGAAGCAGATATTATGGTGTTAAAACTAAAGGAATTAATAAATGCCATTTGCTATAAAGCAGCAGAACATACTAAAACCATAATGCCGGGATATGCGCATCTTCAAGCTATTCAACCTACGACGTTTGCGCATCATATAATGGCATATGCCGAGATGTTCTTGAGGGATATCGAAAGATTGAATGATTCTAAAAAGCGTATGGAAGAAATGCCGTTGGGTTCAGGAATACTCTCAACAACATCATATCCAATCAATAGATCGGTTACCACATTGTTATTAGGTCTTGAAAAAATGACCAATAATAGTGTGGATGCAGTTTCAGACAGGGATTTTTGCGTGGAGATGGCTTCTTGTTTGTCGCTTATCATGCTTCATCTTTCGAGATTTTGCGAGGAAATAATTCTACTTTCCTCCAGCAGGTTTAGATTTATAGAGCTTGATGATAATTTTTCATATTCTTCAAACATACTTCATCAAAGAAAAAGTCCTAATGTCGCAGAACGTATTAGAGGAAAATCGGGCAGGGTTTTTGGTAATTTAGTTTCTATCTTAACTTCCTTAAAAGCGTTGCCACTTTCTCATAGTGATGATATGAAGGAAACTGAAGAATCTTTATTTGATTCTATAGATACAGTTGCTTTGTGTGTAGATATATTTACCCCTATGATTAGTTCTATGAAGGTAAATGAAGATATCATGAAAGAAGCTGCTAAAAAGAGCTTTGTTAATATGCAGGATTGTGCAGATTACCTTATCAAAAAGGGTACAAGCCAAAGAGATGCATATATGATAGTAAGTCATCTTGTTAATTATTGTATGGAGAATAATTGTACATTGGAGGAGCTTCCTTTAGAGAGGTATAAGCAAGCATCTTCTAAGTTTGAAGATGATATTTTGGATGCAGTTTCATTGGAAAATTGTATCGAAGAAAGAAATACATTTAGTGGGCCTGCAGAATTTAATGTATTGCAGCAAATTAAGAGAGTTAAGAGTTTGATTTAAGGAAGGTATAAATTTTTGAAGCATGCGTATCTAATCATGGCTCATAATAATTTTTATATACTAGAAAAGCTTTTGCGCCTTTTGGACGACCCTAGGAATGATATTTATATCCATATAGACACAAAAGCAGTGAATTTTGATGAAAATTATTTTAAAGGCATTTTAAAATACTCAAAGCTGATATATACGCAAAGAACCAATGTTATTTGGGGTGACTACAGTCAAATTAATTGCGAATTGCTCCTTTTAAAGGATGCTACGTCTAATTTTAAATATGATTATTATCATTTAATTTCAGGAGTAGACCTTCCATTAAAGTCGCAAGAGGAAATTCATAGATTTTTCGACGAAAACCAAGGAAAAGAGTTTATTCATTTTAATGGTTTGGACCTTAATCAGTCTACGTATAATAGGGCTTCGCTTTATCACTTGTTTTCTAAGCATGGGAGAAACCGCAACATGGCGATTGATTTAATTGACCGCGCGACTTTAAAATTGCAGAGGATTTTTAAAGTAGATAGGCTTAAAAACTCAAACTTTAAATTAGCCTTTGGGGCAAATTGGTTTAGTATTACTGATAATTTGGCTCGTTATGTAATACAACAAGAGGATATGATAAGAAGGGTATTTTCTAAGACCGTATGCGCCGACGAGCTTTTTTTGCAAAGCTTAGTGTATAACTCGAAGTTCAAAGAAAGCCTATATTACGATAAAATGGACGAAAACTATATAGCTTGTCTTAGATATATAGACTGGCATAGGAAAGACTGTACTTCATCGCCTCATGTGTGGAG
Organism: uncultured Eubacteriales bacterium; assembly: GCA_934486915.1. GTDB lineage: Bacteria > Bacillota > Clostridia > Oscillospirales > Acutalibacteraceae > CAKSJY01. The sequence continues at coordinate 393 of CAKSRC010000068.1, read as the reverse complement.
AAGCAAGGAATTTGACGAGCTTGTATCTTCAAACTTTCTTTTTGCAAGGAAATTTGACTGCAATGTAGACAAGCAAATTGTCGATAAAATATTTGATTTTGTATTAGAAAAGTAAATTATAACCGTAGTGCAGATGGCTCCTTTGTACTGCTTGCAATCTGTCGCGACCTTTGCTTCCTGCAAGCAAAGCAGAGCGAAAAAGCATATTAACCTTACAAGAATTTGTAAAGGATAATATGCTTTTTATTTGTCTATTTTTATTTAGTTTAAGGCACAAAAAAGCGGCGAGCACATATTATGCACTCGCCGCTAAATCTGGTGGACCATCAGGGACTCGAACCCCGGACCAACCGGTTATGAGCCGGTTGCTCTAACCAACTGAGCTAATGGTCC
>CAKSRC010000067.1 GCA_934486915.1 uncultured Eubacteriales bacterium | reverse complement strand
CCACCATTGGAGTATTATCCGAACACCATATTATATTGTTAAAGCACCGCTGGTAACGACGGTGCTTTTTTAGTTTTATAATAAACCATTTATGGTATCAACCCCATCACTGCACTTAAAGTGCGTATTTTTCATGATTAGATGTGGTATTACCAAAGATACTTTAGTTAGACTTTGCAATCGGATATTAAAAAATTGCACAAAGAAAAAACAGCTTCATCAATTAAGATTGAAGCTGTAAATCCTCAAATAATTCCATAAATCATTTGTAAAGACTAATCCCACTCAGTCCTTATACGTTTTATTTTACATTAATATTAGTTCTTTGTCAACTCCTGCTCTTTCAAATTTTTTAACGTCCTTATGTAACTTAAATATTTTTCTCAAATCTTAGACTCTAATTCTTAATACATCAAAAGTAAACACAATTTAGGTATTAATATGTGTTTAAATATCTCATTATTAATTAACTAAAAATGTATATCTCCCTAAAACCCACAAACACTACTAATAAATATTTAGGAGGTAAAACTATGAGTAATAATATGGACTTAGGTTATGAGATGTTTTGCTATCAATGCGAACAAACCGCAAATGGAAAAGGATGTACAAAACTTGGTGTATGCGGTAAAACACCCGAAATTGCAAATTTGCAAGACCTACTTATTTTTCAAATCAAAGGAATAAGTTGTTATGCTAAAACTTTAGTTGAAGCAGGTCAACATGTTGATAAACAAATAGTACGTTTTATAGAAAACGTACTTTTCACAACTCTTACAAATGTTAATTTTGATGCTGATGTTCACGTTTCATTATTAAGAGAATCACAAGAAATCAAAGAAAATTTGCGCAATGTAGTCGGCAGTATTGATAATCATACCGCCCACGCAACATATAACTTACCAGACACAAAAACACAAATGTTAAAAGATGCCCCCTTGGCAGGCATTATGTATGATAAATCGCTTGACCCTGATATAAGGTCTCTACGTCAAACTATATTATATGGCTTAAAAGGAATCAGTGCTTATGGACATCAAGCAAGAGAGCTTGGATATTACAGCGATCAAGTTGATGACTTCTATGTTCTGGCTCTTGAAGCTACAACTGACGACAACTTGACAGTAGAAGAACTTATTCGTATGACAATGCGTACGGGTGAAATGGCTATAGAAGTTATGAAAAAACTTGACGAGGCAAATACCTCCGTTTATGGTAACCCCTATCCTCACAAAGTAAACGTTCATATAAAAAAGGGCCCGTTGATCGTTGTTTCGGGTCATGATTTGAACGACTTAGAAATGCTTTTGGAGCAATCTAAAGGTACGGGAGTTAATATTTACACTCACGGTGAAATGCTTCCATGTCATGGATATGAAGGTTTGAAAAAATATCCGCATTTAGTTGGTAACTTCGGTGGTGCATGGCAGGATCAACAAAAGCAGTTTGACAACTTGCCCGGATGTATCTTAATGACTACAAACTGCCTAATGCGTCCAAGAGATTCATATAAAGACAGAATTTACAGCACAAATGTTGTAGGATGGGACGGCGTAAAGCACATTGGCAAAAAAGAAAACGGTGAAAAGGACTTCAGTGAAATTATCCAACAAGCTATAGAACTCGGCGGATACAAAGAAGATCAAGAACCACATGAAATCCTCGTAGGATTCGGACATCACGCAACATTAAGTTATGCAGATAAAATTGTAGATGCAGTAAAAAGCGGAAAGATAAGACATTTCTTCCTTATAGGCGGTTGCGACGGAGCAAGGCCGGGACGTAACTACTACACTGAATTTGCAAAAATGGTCCCACAAGACTGTATAATCCTAACCTTAGCATGCGGTAAATATAGGTTCAACAAACTTGATTTTGGCGAGGTAGCTGGCTTACCAAGACTATTAGATGTAGGTCAATGCAACGACGTATATTCTGCGATACGAATTGCAAGCGCATTAGCAGATGCCTTCAACACTGATGTAAATGCGTTGCCGCTATCTCTTATCGTATCCTGGTATGAACAAAAAGCCGTTGCGGACTTGTTGGCTTTATTAAGCCTTGGAATTAGAAATATTTATCTTGGACCAACATTACCGGCATTTTTAAGTCCTAACGTATTACAATATTTAATTGATACCTTTAACTTAAAACAAATCAGCAATGCTCAAGATGATATTAAAACATGCCTAAAACAAGCCGTTCTTATATAAATAAAAAATATGTCTTGAAAATTTAAATTATCTTAATATCTCAAGTGGCATGACATTCCATGTACAAGTCCACAAACGCATAAGTTTTAATAAAATATAATCTATATTAACAAAACATTGCCCATTTGCATAGCATAACAAGAACCTATTTTAGGGAGGATAAAAATGGACAATATACAAAACTATACGGTTATGTCACTTGAGTTACATCTATTTTTTGCAAGAATAATGAAAGAACACTCATTGTTTTTAGAAGCAGCGTTTACCCCACCTAATATTGACCTTGCGAAAAGGGCAGACAATTATAAAAGGCAATTCGAAATTTTATTATTAAACGTAATTAATCTAAGTGATGGCATTGTTAGACCTGATATCATAAACTCTCAAGAAATAGTAACAGAGTTTACCCTGCCTGCCGAACAGCAAACTCAATATTTTACAGGAATCAACATTAACAAAAGAATTACTAAACTGGAACTAGGTATGCACCCGGCAGAATATGCTAAAATAAGTAACCCCATGTTTAAACAAGTTAAAATTATAAACAATCGCGCAATTCGTCTACTTAACGGTTTAATTGATCTAAAGGAAAGAATACTAAATGATGTATTGTTTTGTGGAATGTTTACATCCAATTATCCTCTTTTAATTAAGCATATTCTAAGAGAAGCTAAGCTATATAGGAGTAATATAGAAATGCTAGAAAAAGAGGGTAATCTTAATAACGTAACAACAACTCAAACTGAGCAATTTTGGAATCGTATTATGATGGAACACGCATTATTTATACGTGGACTACTCGATCCATCAGAAAACAAATTGATAGAAGCTTCTAACAACTTTGCAAAAGATTATTCACACCTTTTAGAAAAACTAAGGCAAGCAAATGATACTTCTATCGAAGATAATTTGCCGGAATCGCTTAATGAAACTATAAAATTTAGAGATTTTAAAACCGTAGGCACTCAAGGTATAACAGAATGCAAGATAAAATCTATAATTCTCCCCTTGCTTGCAGACCATGTTTTAAGAGAAGCCAATCATTATATAAGACTTCTAAAATAAATAATCAATATATACAACAAAGATCCACCCTCAATAACGGTGGATCTTTATTAGCATAATATAAATAAAAACCTCACGTAAAATTATACATGAGGCTCATATAAACAAATCTTAATTACTGAATACTCCAAAAAACATACAAGCATTAATTGCAATTACCAATATAAAAAAGCCAATCGCAATAATCTTAGTCCATCTTGCAAGAAATGAATCAATAGAGCGAGCCTTATTTTTAGCAAAGAACGTATCGGCTCCACCTGTTATGGCACCTAAATTTTGCTGGTGACCCTCCTGCAAAAGAACAACTAAAATAATTGCAATAGAAAACACCATCAAAACAATGCCCATTATAATTTGCATTACAGTCAACACTTACACCTCCACAATAACTATTTATATCTTATTTTACCATGTAATTATGACTTTTACAAGCCCAAATTCAAACACCAACTAACCTTTATTAATACAAGAAATCTACACTATAAAGTGCAGATTTCTTGTATTAAATATTGTATTTTAGCTAAAATATGTTGTTAAACTTCAATGTGCATTTTTCTTAGAATAGTCCTCCCAAGCACGTTCATACGGAAATTTTTGATC
>CAKSRC010000066.1 GCA_934486915.1 uncultured Eubacteriales bacterium | reverse complement strand
TGGAGCTATTATGGTGAGCAATGCCTAGCCTACTTATTTAAAAGCAATAAGAAAATTATTGGTGCATATAGATGGCTATTTATATTTATGGTATTTATAGGCGGATTCCTAACAGTAGATATAGCGTGGAATATTTCAGATATATTTAATGGATTGATGGCATTCCCTAACTTAATCGCATTAATTTTCTTAAATGGTGTCGTAGTAAGTGAATCTAAGAAATACTTTGAATATCTCAAAAACGAAAAATAATTAAGTACTAATGTAAATTATTAAAAATAAATAACTCGCCCTGCTAAGTGATAAGATTAGCAGGAGCGGGTTTTTTGTTTTAATGCATTATTATAATATAAATATTATATAATATTATTTGTAAAACATATTCGATTGAGTGTTGTTCATATAGAAATATAAGTTTTTGAAAGTTTATCCTTATATTTTTTATTGTATTATAGGTATAATTGTGTTAATATAAGACTTATAAAGGCAAAATGCTAAAGGAGGTAGATATATTGGTTGATATAATGCCATATATATGGCTTGGAGTTATGGTAATCATGGCGGTAGTTGAAGCTATTACGGTTCAAATTGTATCAATATGGTTTGTTGTAGGGGCGGTAGCAGCGCTTATTTCTACTATATTTACCGATTCGCCGTTTATACAACTGGCAGTATTTATTCTAGTTACAGCTATTTCACTTCTTTTAACAAGACCATTTGTAAAAAGTATTCTAAACTTTAAAAAGGAAGACACAAATGCTGGGAGATATATAGGAAAAATAGGGATTGTTACCGAAGAAATTAATAATGATCTTGGTTTAGGTCAAGTAAACGTAAGTGGCAGTGTTTGGACTGCAAGGTCAAAAGAAGATTTAACTATACCTAAAGGTGAAAAAGTTCAAGTTAAGGAAATTAGTGGAGTTAAGTTAATTGTATCGCCACTTAAAAAATAAAAATATATAAGGAGATTTGATTATGAACGTTTTTGCATTAGTTTTAATTGGATTAATTGTTGTGTTGATATTGATTGTAATATCTAACATTAAAGTAGTTCCTCAAGCAAATGCCTATGTCTTAGAAAGGCTTGGTGCTTATCATTCAACTTGGTCGACGGGTCTTCATGTTAAAATTCCTTTTGTGGATAGTATCTCTAAAAAGGTATCTTTAAAAGAGCAAGTAGTGGATTTTCCACCTCAGCCCGTTATTACTAAAGATAATGTTACAATGCAAATCGATACAGTGGTTTACTTTCAAATTACTGATCCAAAGTTATATACTTATGGAGTAGAGCATCCTATTTCCGCTATAGAAAATCTTAGCGCCACAACTTTAAGAAATATTATAGGTGATTTAGAGCTTGATAATACTCTTACTTCAAGGGATGTAATTAATACGAAGATAAGAGTTATCCTTGACGAGGCAACTGATGCATGGGGAATTAAGGTCAATAGAGTAGAGCTTAAAAATATTTTGCCGCCAAGGGAAATCCAAGATGCCATGGAAAAACAAATGAAGGCAGAACGTGAAAGACGTGCAAGAATTTTGGATGCCGAAGGTGAAAAAAGGAGCCAAATATTAGTAGCAGAAGGTCATAAGGAAGCGGCAATATTAAAGGCTGATGCCGTAAAAGAGACAAAAATTCGTGAAGCACAAGGTGAAGCGACGGCTATTATGGAAGTTCAAGAGGCATATGCAAAAAGCCTTAAACTTTTAAATGAAGCTAACCCAACTGATAAGGTAATTTCTCTAAAGAGTTTAGAAGCGTTTATAAAAGCAGCAGATGGCAAGGCTACAAAGATAATAATACCGTCAGAGTTGCAGTCTCTTGCAGGAATGGTAACATCTATAAAAGAATTATCATCAGACAGTAATATTTCAAAGGAATAATCGAGATCTTATAAGTAAATAAAAACGTCGCAATCTCAAAATAATTGCGACGTTTTTATATAAAACTAAAAGGATAGGAATGTTTAAATATTATGCAGTTTTTCAAAAATATAGATATGGAAAAGATAACCAAAAATAAAAAACAAACAATCATTTTATCTTCATTGGTATTAATACTGGTTTTAACTATAACATTGTGTTTACTATTTACTAATAATAAAAATCATAAGCCTTTGGAAGAGGAGAGCCAATTAAGTAAAAGCGATTTAATTTCAAGTGAAAATAGTTCAGCGGAAAGTGAAAGTAGTTCATCAAGCGAAAACACCTCATCAGAGAGCGATGAAAACTCATCAAGTGATTTATCTTCAAGCGAAAGCAGCAGCCAACAAGAAGACAAAAAAGTTGATGTCGAAGGGATTAGTCTTAGCGAGAATAATGTGTCGATTTATATTGGACAAACTAAAATGCCAATTGTTACAATGTCACCCAGTAATGCGACTGATAAATCTGAAAAGTGGTCAAGCAGTGATGAAAATATAGCTTCAGTTGACCAAATGGGGAATATTAAAGGAATATCTGCAGGAAAGTGTACTGTACAAGTAGTTTCAGTCTCCAACCCATCTATTAAAGCAGATGTTGCAGTAGAAGTGCAGGAAAAATCTCAAAGCAGTTCAAGCAGCAGTAATGATAGTAAAAAAGATGAATCTTCCAGTGCTCCTCAAAATGTTACTTACATAAAAGGTGTGTTAATAGCAAATAAATCATACCCTCTCCCAGCAAGCTACAATCCAGGAGTTAACGGCGAAGCATATGCAGCTTTTAAAAATATGCAAAGTGCAGCATCTTCTGCAGGCCTTAACATATATATATCTTCAGGATTTAGGTCATATGAAACCCAAAGGCAGATATACAATAGCTATGTTGCTTCATATGGTCAAGCAAGTGCGGATACATTTTCGGCAAGACCCGGATATTCAGAGCATCAAACAGGGCTTTGCTTTGACTTAAATTCAATAGATGATTCATTTGCTAACACCAAAGAAGGAGCATGGGTTGCAGAAAACTGTTATAAATATGGTTTTATAATAAGGTATCCTAAGGGAAAAGAGTCTGCAACAGGATACAAATATGAGCCGTGGCACATAAGGTATTTGGGTGTAGATTTAGCCACAACTGTACATAAAAGCGGTCTTTCATTGGAAGAATATCTTGGAATCACTTCATTTTATAGTTAAAATCTTATTTTATAAAGGTTAGTGAGTGGAGGGTTAAAAATTGTTTAAACAAAGTAATGCAGGTAATCAGTATTATCACCGACGTGAAGTATCAACGTTTGATTCAGTTGATGTGCAGAGAATGATAAGGAGTAAAAAGTGGTGGTCGAAAAAAAACTCAGCTGAGTATAACTCTATTTTAGATTTACTTGGGCTTATTAGAGTAGCAGAAAATAACATGAAAGAGGTTAAATATGGGGTGCTTATTGATCTATATAGAAATTTATATATTAAGTGCAATGAGTATTTGGATAGCCATAAGGGTTATAGATGGACTTCTGTTGGGAGAGAGCGCTTTAGAACAATTTCGTCAATTAAAGATAAGGCGCAGGAAAGACTGGTTCCGCTTTTGACGACAAAAGGAAGACAAGAGGGACTACAAGCCATGCTGGTTCCATTTTTAACGACAAACGGAACACAAGAGGAATTAGAGGACATAAAGCTTAGAAATCAGCTGTGGAGAGACAACAATAAACCGGTACATGGTCTCGGTGGTTTGGCAGATATAATAATTAATAATAGATTTATTACTGAGTCAGCGTATCAAAAGAAGGATAATTTGGCAAACAACGAAATGAGCAAGTCTGTTCATTTAGGTAAATCTTTTAAAATAAATGGATGTAGTATATGCAGAATTATGCAAAATAATATGACAAAAGGATTCCATGATGACGATGTGGATGATGAAACAAATTATAAAAACATGATACAAATGCGTGATGAT
>CAKSRC010000065.1 GCA_934486915.1 uncultured Eubacteriales bacterium | reverse complement strand
TGGTGTCCGCATTTCATACAATGAGAACCCACCGTGACAATACTTTCTTTTTTCGGAATGCGGTAAATGCAGACATTTAAGAAACTGCCGATTACGATTCCATATAAAAAGACAAATATGTAAATAATAAATGTTGGTAATGTCATAGTGGGTTCTCCTTATTCCTTTTAGGAATTTGCAAACAACAAATTACTGTCCGTTGCTTACACTAAGTGCTTTTGGCTTTCCATTATCATCTTTAGTATACTTGCAATCTGCTGCATCAGTTACAGTTGTACCAGTTGCTGCAACGTATGCTCTTACACTACTTGCTGTACTTCCACCGATTGTATACTGAACAGTCAATGTACCAGATTTACCGGCAGAACTTACCATAGTTGTTTTGGAAATATCACCCAACTGCTGGTAAACCGCACCCTCAAGTCCCGAAGCACCGCTTACAACACCAGAAATATTAAGTGATCCGCTTCCACTGATAGATGGGTCATTTGCAATTGCAGTAGATACACCGCTTACAAGTGAATCCAATGTAGCCAGATCCTTTGATTCTCTGGATTTCTCCAGGTTAGGGATAACTGCTAATGCTACAACTCCTACTAAGATTGCCATGATAGCGATAACGATGATCAACTCTACAAGAGAGAAACCTTCATTTGAACCGCTAAGATACTTTTGAATTTTTTTCTTCATAATTCCATTCTCCTTTTTGTTTTATTTTAGCAAACTCTCTGTTGCCGTTTTCTATATTCTACCACATGCGAACAAAATCTGCAAGTGTTTTTTCAAAATATTTCAATTTAATATTTACGTAATATTTATAAAAATTTCACATTTGACTTTTTCCCTTTTTTGGCTTATGATTAAAGATAAAAACACAAAGGAGATATTAGATTATGAAATATTCTTTTAAAAAACTACTTACATTACATTATAAATTAATTTTGTGTCTTCTTATTTTTTTACAAATGCTTGCTTTAATTTTTACTTTTTCCACCAAGCGAGAAGGCTTTCATTCAGATGAAAACTGGAGTTATGGTTATGCCAATTCTTTTTTCCAGTCAAATATCTATATTGACAATAACAAAAAAAGTATAAATACGGATAAATGGGAAGATTCCTCTATTTTAAGGGATTATATTGAAGTACAAAACGGTGAAAGATTCCGCTTCGACTCCGTTTTTGACAATATGTCGGAAGACTTCAGTCCTCCTTTGCATAGTTTGATTTTGCACGGGATTTGTTCCTTCTTTCCAGAATCCTTTTCCTGGTGGTATGGCTTTTCCATTAACATTGTAGCCTTTATTCTATCTATTTGGCTACTCTTTTTTGTAAGTAAAAATTTATTCAATTCTATATACGTTTCCTTTTTAACCTGCTTTTTTTATGGTTTTTCAAATGCTGCATTAAACTGTTTTATCTATATACGAACATATAGTATCCTTACCTGTTTTGCATTAGCTTTAATTTATCTCGTCACCATTTTTCTCAAAAACAAAACCATATCGCTAAAAGTTTCTTTCCTTATATATCTTATTAGCATACTCGGATTTTTAAGCCATTATTTCTTCTATGCATTTGCATTTTCGCTATCTCTCGCCTTTATCGTGAACTTGGCCACACGTAAAAAAATCAAACATATTCTTGTCTTTTCATTATCTATGCTGCTTGCCGTCCTTTCTTCTCTTGTCATATTCCCATCCACCATTCATATGGTTTTAAAGGGACAATCTCTATACGCTCAACATATGCCACTACTATGGGAAATGAAATACTGTATCAATTTATGTTTTTTAGAAACTCTGGGAATCCTTCCTGCGTACCCTTCATCTGTAACTTGGTGCATCCTTAAATTTGCCTGCATTTTTATGTCTATTATCTTAAGTGGTTTTCTCTTTCTCTTCCGTAAAGAACCTTGGTTAAAAAAAATTATTACGCATATTAAAGCAAAGTTAACCAATTTTTTTATTCATTTTCCAACTAAAATAAAAAACATGTTTCAATCCATTTGGGGATGCTTGCTATTTTCTTTTTGTTTTACACTTGTTATAATTGCCAAAATTAGCAATGTTTACGTTATGAGCGTATATACAGATCGATATCTTTTTTTTATAATTCCAGTTTTTGTCCTTTGTGTGGTTAAGGTTATATATACTCTATTGCAGTATTTTTTCAAGCAGCACAAGAAATTTATCCTTCCACTCCTAAGCCTAGTCTTAATGTTAAGTCTTATATTAGTTCAGTCCAAAGGATTAACACACTACTATTTTAAACGCAACACTAATACTCCTACCCTAACATCTTTAACAAAGGATGCTAATGTGATTGTCACCTTAAAATCTGATTGGCACTACGTATGCTACACAACTTTATTACGAAACAGTAGACAAATCTTTGTATGCCAGCCTGATTCAGAAAAGGGATTGGATTATATGAAATCTTCTCTGGAACAAATAAACAACACACTGCCTGTGTATTTAGTTATGGAAGAGGCCTCTTTATCCGGGAAGAAACAAAGTTCCGGAACCATCAAAATGGAAAACTTCAATAACGAAGCCGGCAAAATATTTACCTCTGGTTATACTGAAAAAGATTTAGTCAACTTTTTCTCTTCCTGTAGTTGGTGTACATCAGTTAAAAAAATGCAAGAAGAAACTAGTTTTCAAGGAAAGTTAATTGTATATCAATTGCGTTAGCTTCCCCCTCGTCTTCTCTTTTCCTTTTGACTATTGTTGGTCAAAATACGCTTTTCCTTTATCCGGCTTAAAGTATGTTCTTATATAACCGTCTGTTGATACGATAACAAATTCATTGGTGCTTTCCAAATAATATACGTCATCCCTATCTTCTGCCTCTAATTTATGTAATGACAAAGGATTTGTAACCACCGCAGCGGCAGCCTGTTCATACGCCTTTGCATCGATAAATCCCATCTCTTTTCCGTGTTTGTCAAAATGCTCCCTTAACAAGCTTTCGTTTCGAAACGTAATCTGTTTCGGTGTTTGCAGCGGTGAAGGCGACGAAGTTGGTGCAGCCGCCTCTGACTGTCTTTTGTTTTTTACAACGACAATACAAGCATATTTTTTCCCTTGATACTTTGCCGTTATTTTTGCTTTTCCTGAATAAAGCGCACGAACTACGCCTTTTCGGTTAACAGAAACCTTTTTCCTATTTTCGCTTACCCATTTTATCTTCTTTTTAACATTCTTTTTGTTTCTTATTAAAAATAGTTTCTTTGTTTGTCCAACATTTAATGTTATTTTGGTTCTGCTTAGGTATATCTTATCTTTTGCCTCGGTTTGAACCGGCAAAAGAGTCATCACTACTGAAATTATAATTGCTGCTAAAAATAATTTTATCTTTTTTGATTGAATCATCTTATCTCCTCTTTTCCAAAATCACTCTACTATAAAAACATAAGACAGGCGTCTATGCCTGCCTTACATTCTAATTTTCACTAGTTTTCCATCATCCTGCCATAGAATAAATCTGCATCATCGGCATTACGATAGCACCTACGATACCACCTACAACTACAGCAAGCAGACAGATGACTGCCGGCTCCATCGCCGTTGTCAGGTTTTTCGTAGCCACTTCCACCTCATCTTCATAATAAACGGCAACTTTTTCAAGCATCTGCTCTACATTACCGGTTTCTTCTCCGATACGAAGCATATGATGAACCATCATCGGGAATACCCCGGAAGCTTCGATAGGCTCCGACATCGGGATACCCTGCATAACATCTTCTCGTGCATCATTCAGCACTTTTCGAACCACACGATTTTCTACGACATTCGCCACGATTCCCAATGCCTCTACCAGTGGCACACCGGACATAACCAATGTAGACATTGTCATACTGAATTTTGCTGATGCATTTTTGATGGAGAAATCCTTTATAATCGGAATTTTTAAGCACATCCGGCTAGAAAGTTGTTTCCCGGATTCGGTGTTTTTTGCATATGCAATCAATGCAATTACTGCAATGATACCACCAATTACCCATACAAGATTCGC
>CAKSRC010000064.1 GCA_934486915.1 uncultured Eubacteriales bacterium | reverse complement strand
TGGTGGACCATCAGGGACTCGAACCCCGGACCAACCGGTTATGAGCCGGTTGCTCTAACCAACTGAGCTAATGGTCCATATTTAATATGGAACCAGATAAGTAATATCAACTTACTTAATATATTATAGAGCAAACTATTTGGTTTGTCAAGTACTTTTTTTATTAAATTATTGATCCACTAAAATTATATTATAACCATAGTGCGGGCGGCTTCCCTTTGCATTGATTGCAATATGTTGCAACCTCTGCTTCTTGCAAGTAAAGCAGAGTGTTGCTCAGATTTAAAAATTAATTTAAGGTTAAGGGCAATATTTTAGCCTAAAACTATTTGTATGCTATCTTACTCTTTAAAATCAAATTCACGATAAAATTCCTTTGTGTCAGGATTTCTTATTATTGAGGACTTATTTTTTTCCAAAAGCTTTGTAATTGCATATAAATCAACCCAAATTTCGTTGTCGCACTCTTTTTGGCTCTCATCGAAAATCAGTTCCAAGCCAAAGTGTAAGTGACTCGTTTCTATATTGTTCACATTTTCAGTGGTGCTGTATCCTGTCCTGCCCACATATCCTATGACATCGCCGGCTTTTACGACCTTACCTTCGGCTAAATCTACATGAAAAGGCCTATTTTGCCTTAGATGAGCGTAGTAGTAATATCTCATTTTGTCAAAACTTCTTATTCCAATTCTCCAGCCGCCGTATTGATTCCATCCCATAACTTCTACCGTGCCGGATTCGACTGCAATTACTGGAGTGCCGGTTGTAGCCATCATGTCATGGCCTAAATGTTTTCTTTTATAACCATAAGACCTTGAAGCACCAAAATCATCGCTATGGCTATAAGGAAATGTTTTGGCTATAGGAGAAAAAACTTTAAGTCCATATTTATCTTCCCACTGTTTTTCACCTGTCTCTTTGTTTAGCTTTTCTATTGAATAATTCCCTAAAAAACCTCCAAGTACGGCTTGATATACTTTATTATAATATTCATAGTGCTTCATCTTGCACGTAATTTCTTCTATAGGAACACCCTCTTTGAGCTTTCGCACGACATCTTCCATGTCTTTTTCCTTGTAATTTTTGAAATCGCCACCATATTTTGCACCAAGATAAGCGAGTACTTCAATCCAATTGATTTGAACGTCTTCGTCTCTTGACTTGATATCATAATTCATTGCCTTTTCCAATGCATTATATGGTACATTAAACTCTGCATATTTTATAAAGTCTTTCTTTTCTCCCTCTTGCTCTTTGGCATTAAACACATTGCCACTGCCAAAGACCGCAAAGCTTGAAACAAGGCTTATAACAATAAGTAATATAGCTGTTATTTTGATGGGAAGTCTATACTTTTTTAGATTCAAATAATATCACCTGCATTTTTTAATATCTTTTTCGATATATATGTTTGGCTTGGTATTAATATGTTTTAGTTTAAAGGAGTGTTAGATTAGAAATTATTTTAAAGTTTTTAATCTAGAATAAAATATTTAGTTGAAAAATAAATTTATAGTGATACAATTATTTCTATGACAAAAAATAATAATAAGGTGAGTTTATGGAAAAATTTTTAAAAAGAACATGGGCAGAAATCGACATTGATGCTATAGATCATAATTTCTTTGAAATAAAAAATCATATAAAAAAAGATTGTAAAGTAATGTGTGTTATAAAAGCAGACGCGTATGGCCACGGCGCTGTGTTTTTAGCAAGAGAATATCAAGACTTAGGTGCTGATTGGTTTGCAGTCTCTAATTTGGAGGAGGCCTTGCAGCTTAGACAAGGCGGAGTAATAAAACCTATACTTATTTTAGGATATACACCGTATGCAGAGGCACCTATGATGGCAGATTTGGGAATTTCTCAAGCAGTGTTGTCGCTTGATTATGCAAAAAGACTCTCTAAGGAAGCATATCAACATGGCAAGAAACTTAATGTACATATTAAACTTGATACGGGAATGAGCAGGATAGGAATTAACTGTCAAAGTAAGGAACATTGCGATAATTCGCTTAGCGATATAAAAGAAATTTGTAAGATGGACGGACTAAATGTCGAGGGAATGTTTACGCATTTTGCGGTGGCTGACGATGGCGAAGCAGGCAAAGAATTTACACTTAGTCAATATAATAATTTTTCTTATGTAAGGGATTCATTAAGCGAGTGCGGGATAAATATTCCTCTTTGCCATTGCAGCAATAGCGCAGCTTTAATTGATTATGATGAAATGAATTTCGATATGGTAAGGGCAGGAGTTATACTTTATGGCCTAAACCCATCGCAACATCTTCATAATTCTCTCGACTTGAAACCCGCAATGTCGATTAAAAGTGTTGTATCTATGCTTAAAACCCTAGAAAAGGGCGCAAAGATAAGTTATGGAGGCACGTTTACAACAAAAGGAAGAACTAAAATCGCGACTGTACCAATTGGATATGCAGATGGATATATAAGAGAATTTTCCAATAGAGCAAGCATGATTGTTAGGGGCAAAAAAGTACCCGTTATAGGAAGAGTTTGTATGGATCAACTTATGCTTGACGTCACTAATGTGGACGATATCCAAGAGGGTGATGTTGTCACTGTTTTAGGAAAAAGTGAAAATGAGGAAATAAGTGCTGATGATCTTTCAAAGCTTGCAAATACTATAAATTATGAGATAGTATGTTTAGTTGGAAAAAGAGTGCCAAGACTATATTACAAAGGCGGAAAAATAGTAGGACAATTAAACTATATATATAATTATTCCAATAATTAATGGTTTGTGAAATTTTATATGAATATCACTAATTATATATATCAAAAAATTTGCTATTTTCTAAAGTCTATATTATAATTAAAAGGTTATATAAAATAAAAAAGAGGGATTACAATTTGGATAAAATAGACAATTTAAGAAATATAGCGATAATAGCCCATGTTGACCATGGCAAGACAACATTGGTTGACCAAATGTTAAAGCAAAGCGGGATATTTAGAGCAAATGAGGCAGTCCAAGAAAGAGTGATGGATTCTAACGACTTGGAAAGAGAAAGAGGAATTACTATCCTTTCTAAAAATACTGCCGTAATGTATAAGGATACAAAGATTAATATTGTAGATACCCCCGGCCACGCCGACTTTGGTGGAGAAGTAGAAAGAATATTAATGATGGTAGACGGCGTACTTCTTTTAGTTGACGCATTTGAAGGCTGCATGCCTCAAACAAGATTCGTTTTAAAAAAGGCTTTGGGCCTTGGAAAGAAACCTGTTGTAGTAGTCAATAAAATCGATAGGCCGGGAGCTAGACCGGCTGAGGTTGTAGACGAAGTATTGGATCTTTTTATAGAGCTTGGTGCGGATGAAGAACAATTGGAATTCCCTGTTGTATATGCTTCTGCAAAAGACGGTTATGCAAGTTTTGACCCTGACAATTTAGATAAAAAAGACATGACTGATTTATTTGAAATGATATTAAAAGAGGTTCCAGCTCCTGCGGGTCAAAAGGACGAACCACTTCAAATACTTATCTCAAATATAGACTATGACGAGTATGTTGGAAGAATAGGCATAGGAAGAGTTGAAAGAGGAAGCGTTAAGTACGGCCAAAGCGCTGTTTTATGCAGGCAGGACGGCAGCACTAAGAACGTAAAAATCTCTAAGCTATATCAATTTGAAGGCTTAAAGAGGGTTGAAACCGATTCAGCGTCTTTGGGAGATATTGTTTGTATTTCGGGAATTACCGATTTAAATATTGGGGAAACTATTTGCTCGATCGACAAAATAGAACCATTACCTTTTGTTAAAATAGATGAGCCGACTGTATCTATGATGTTTATGGTAAACAACAGTCCGTTTGCAGGAAAAGAAGGCAAGTTTGTTACATCAAGAAATATTAGAGAGCGTCTATTTAAAGAGGTCGAAACAAATGTCGCTATGAGAGTCGAGGAAACCGATTCTGCTGATACATTCAAGGTTTCGGGAAGAGGTGAACTTCACCTATCTGTTTTGATTGAAACAATGAGAAGACAAAATTATGAGTTCCAAGTTTCAAGACCGAGCGTTATAATGAAGGAAATCGACGGCAAAAAGTGTGAACCTGTCGAATTGTTGATGATTGAAGTACC
>CAKSRC010000063.1 GCA_934486915.1 uncultured Eubacteriales bacterium | reverse complement strand
GATAAAGATGATTTTTTGTTAACACAAATTGATGAGTTTCGTGAAAAGGCAAAACGTCTTCAGGAGATGCTCAATACGAAAGAATCAAAAGCAGAGGAGCTTTCAACCATAGTTGAGGAGAGGGAAGCTAAGGCAGAGGAGCTGCAGCAGATACTTGACGAGAGACAGGAAAAAGCCGATGGAATCACTGCACAGGTTGCTAAGCAGATAGATGTGCTTATAGAAAGTGTTCATGAAAAGATGGCTGAGATAGAGCAATCTATGAATGCAGGCATGGACAGCTTAGGCCGTCAGGTAAGCTCAGATATGGATAATCTGGGGCGCTCGGTAAATGCCAATATGGATAATCTTGGTAGTTCGGTGTCCGGACAGATTGGTAATCTCGGACAGTCACTTGGCACTGAGATATCAGGCATCAGCCAGAATATAGGCCAGAGTCTTGATTTTGGTGACACATTAGAGCAGACAAGGCGTATCACAGAGGAGGGCACAGCAGCAGTTACATCAGCGGTAAATGAGGCGAATGCCCATATGCTTCAGTCGCTTACAGAGCTTAATGATCAGCTTGTTTCGTTAAAGGCGGAGCTGTCTGACAAGGTACATACAGAGAATGTCAAGTGCTTCAGGAATATACAGGATCTTTTTAAGGTAATGGGAGACAAGGTGGACACAGTGTCAGAGCTTGAGAAGCAGGTAGGAACAACAAAGACTTTTGTAGTCATCTCTACTGTGCTGGCTATTATCAATACATTTGGCTTTGTTGCAATCGCATTGTATATATTTGGGTTCTTTGGTTCGATTTTTTAATAAATATTATTGTAATAGGGTGGTGCAGTTCCCGGTTAGGGAGTTGCACCATATTTTGACATTTTATAAGGCAGGCAGAGAGGAAAACTAAATGGCAAAAAAGATTGTAAGAGTTGTTGGACATAAAAATCCTGACACGGATTCTATCTGTGCAGCAATAGCGTATGCAAACCTTAAATCACATACAGATGATACAATGGAATACATACCAATGAGAGCAGGCAGCGTCAGTGCAGAGACAGCATTTGTGCTGGATTATTTTAAGGCTGATACACCTGCGCTTTTGAAGGATGTGGGAACACAGATAAAAGATATACATATCAGAAGGACTGAGGGTGTCAGCAGTAATCTATCCATGAAAAAAGCATGGGAGATGATGAAGATACTCAACGTAGTTACGCTTCCTGTTGTTAATAAGAGGGATAAGCTTGAAGGTCTTATTGTGACAAGTGATATCGCTAAGTCGTATATGGATGTGTATGACAATTCTATCCTGGCAAAGGCGAGGACACAGTACAGAAATATTATAGAGACGCTGGATGGCAAGATAGTTGCAGGCAATGAGCATGGCTATTTTGTGAAAGGAAAGGTTATAGTTGGAGCAGGTACACCTGATACCATAAAGGGCAATGTGGCTGAGGATGATCTGGTCATCATATCAGACTGTGAGGAGTCACAGCTTATATGTATTGAGGCAAACTGCAGCTGTATCATCGTGACAAGTGGCTTCGATATATCGAAGGATGTCATAAATGCAGCAAACGCTAAGGATGTGGTAGTGATAAGTACACCATATGACACGTTTACCACATCGCGTCTGATAAACCAGAGTATGCCGATAAAGTCATTTATGACAAGGGAAAATCTTATTCATTTTGATTTGGATGATTATGTGGATGATGTGCGTGATACTGTTTCAAAAATCCGACACAGGGATTTCCCAATACTTGACGAAAACCAAAATTATGTGGGTATGTTTTCACGCAGAAATTTAATGAATGCAAGGAAAAAACAGGTGATACTTGTGGATCATAATGAGACCTCACAGGCAGTGGCCAACATTGATGAGGCTGAGATTCTTGAGATAATTGATCATCATCGAATTGGTTCTCTTGAGACAATAGGGCCTGTGTATTTCAGAAATCAGCCGCTTGGATGTACCGGAACCATCATCTATCAGATGTATATGGAAAAAGGTGTGGAGGTTACTCCTCAGATGGCGGGGCTTATGTGCGCTGCAATACTCTCTGACACACTAGTGTTCCGTTCGCCTACATGTACCCAGGTTGATAAATCTACAGCACTTATCCTGGCGGAGATTGCGCAGATAGATGTAGAAGAGTTTGCCCAGAAAATGTTCGAGGCAGGCAGTAACTTTGCTAACAAGACAGAAGAGGAAATATTAAATCAGGATTTTAAAATCTTTCATTCAGGGGATTATACATTTGGAGTATCACAGATTTCTGCTCTTTCGAGAACAGAGCTCGATAAGGTACAGGCAAGAGTGGTGCCTCTGCTTGACAAGATGCAGGTGGAAAAACAGCTTGATATGCTCTTTGTTATGCTCACGGATATACTTAATGAGTCTACATATCTCATCTACAGTGGTGCAGAGGCAGCGTCAATAGCAGCTTCAGCATACAATCTGCCACAAAGCAAGGATGGAATTATGCTTAAGGGAGTAGTGTCGCGTAAGAAGCAACTCATACCTGAGCTTATAAATGTGATTAATGAGAGATAATGCAGCATTAAAAATAATTAAAAGCTTCCTGTGATATATCGTGAAGCTTTTATGTATTTGTAGGGGTAGAATGGAATTGCTTGCGGTATGCACGGATAAATGAGGAATAGCTTCCGAATCCACAGGCATCGCAGGCGGCAGACACACTGCTTCCGTCGCGAATCATATCGCGGGCGAGCAGCAGACGCTTTGTTGTGATATATGAACCTATGGTGCATCCGGTTTCTTCCTTGAAGGTGTGCATCAGGTGATACCTGCTCATATAGAATTTATCTGCCAGTTCATCAATACTTATACGGTTTGTTAAATTCTTATTTAAGAAATCCAAAATCTCTACAATTTTTTTGTTTGAGGAAAATGTGTTAATATATTCGATACCGCCATGCAGGGTGATACGATTGAGCTGTATCAGAAACTCTAAAAACAGGAGCTTCTGGTACAGCTCATTTGCGTATTCATTGGTTTCTCTAAGTGTAGAGTCCAGTCCCTTGATTGTATCAGCCAGACGACTGCCCTTGGTCGCAGCGAGTCTTAGTACATGTGACTGGTTAGCATAGGCCTGCTTGAAACAGCATGCCAGATCATAGCCTTTGCTCACATAATCGTCAATAAGCTGCTGTGATACATATATAATGATTCTTTCATAAATTGAATCGTCATTTAATATTGGCTTATGAACCTCGCCGGCATTGACAAGCACGATATCATGTTCTTTGAGCTCATAGCTTCGGCCTTCAATGCAGTAGGATACATTGCCGTGCAGATGAATCAGAATTTTGTGGAAATCATGGTAATGGAAATCTATATTTAGCTTGTGTTCATCTCTTAGATGAAATATTTTAAAAGGCTCCGTCAGGTAGCCTGCTTTTGTATAATTTGAATCCATGATATGCTCCTTTGATAATAAGATGTTACTATAAGCATAATCTATAACAGCACAAAACGCAACATAAAACGCACAAAATGCTATAGAAAAACAAGAAAGTGCGCTGTATAATATAGTTACCAATATAAAACCAATAACGAGGTGATCACTATGAAATTTACGAAAATGCACGGCTGTGGAAATGATTATGTATATGTAAACCTTTTTGAGGAGAAGTTGGATGACCCGGCAAGGGTGTCAATATATGTCAGTGACAGGCATTTTGGAATAGGCTCAGACGGACTAATCACAATAGGTCCGTCAGACAAGGCAGATTTTAGAATGAGGATATATAATGCAGACGGTTCGGAAGCCGAGATGTGCGGAAACGGCATACGCTGCGTGGCGAAATACGTGTATGACCACAAACTTACTGACAAGACTGAAATATCGGTTGAGACAGGAGCAGGCATCAAGTACCTTACACTATATGTTGAGGAAAATAAGGTATCACAGGTGCGCGTGGATATGGGTGAGCCTATTCTGACGCCTGAGGACATTCCGGTTGTGAAAGCAGACGGAAGTGCTTATGATGATGACTACAGGGTAATAGATGAACCGATTTCAGCAGGCAATAGAGAGTGGCACATGACCTGTGTTTCAATGGGAAATCCTCATGCAGTAGTGTTTGTCGATGATGTGGCAGGTTTTGAGCTTGAGAAATACGGTCCGCTTTTTGAGAATCATAAGATGTTTCCAAAGCGCACCAACACGGAGTTTGTAGAGATACTTTCAAGGAATGA
>CAKSRC010000062.1 GCA_934486915.1 uncultured Eubacteriales bacterium | reverse complement strand
TGAATACATATACGCATCTGGGAGCAGAGGATGCCAAGGAAGAACTTGGCAAATATGCTAAAATGGCTTAAAATTTAAAAGTATTGATACAACTAAAAGATAACCTAAGTGGAAAAAGTCTTTAGTAAAATGAGAAAATCGAGCTGTTTTACTAAGATTTTTACTAAATTTGGATGACAAAATATACGAATTTATGCCACGATATGCGACGAAAACGAAGAAAACAATCTATCACAGCAAATCGTATAAAGTGGCGTAAAATCAGCATTTTCAAGGAGTTTTTAAGGCATGATTAAAATATTATTCATCTGCCACGGCAGCCTATTAACAATACTAGCAAAGCATTGAATTTACTGGCTTTCGACCATTATATTGTGATTTTTACCAACGATTTACCAAAATTGATTTGAGCCCTGGCAAATTGTGTTTTAAAAAGTGAATTAAAAAAAATATAGAATCAACATAAATACATAATTAAAAGAGTTGAAATAATGTCACGAAAAATATATAATAATCGTGACAAAGGAGGCGCTTATATGTCCAATGGAATTTACTTCGAAATAAAAAAAAGAATAGAATTATCAGATGGTGGAACGGTGTTTGTCACTTCTGATTTTGCAGATTTAGCAACGATAACAACTGTGAGAAAGTGTCTTGGCAGACAGGTAAAAGAAAAGACAATTCGCAGAATTTTAGATGGAGTGTACGAGAAGCCTGTATATAGTAGTTTACTTGAGAAAAATGTTCCTGTTAATCCAGAAACTGTTGCATATGCTATTGCTAGAAATTTTCATTGGACTATTGCTCCATGTGGGGATATTGCTTTAAATAAACTAGGTTTATCAACACAGGTTCCTGTAGTTTGGTCATATATCAGCGATGGACCATATAGAAAATTCTCATGGGATAATATAACTGTTTCATTTAAACACAGAGCAAATAGAGAAATATCATTTATGTCTGAACCTACAATTTTAGTAATCGAAGCATTAAAGACATTAGGTAAAGAGCGAGTGGATGATAATATTATATTAAAAATAAAAAATCAATTATTGAAAGAACAAAAAATAAAAATGATAGAGGAAGCTACAGATGTTAGTGAATGGATATACGCAGTGATTAGAAAGGTATGTGCTGATTAATGAGAAAAATCGCAAGACTACAGATCAAAGATAGAACTGAACTTTTTCATGCTACTGCAATTTCAATGGGAATGCAACCTAATGTAGTTGAAAAAGATTTTTGGGTATGCTTTATGATAGATCATCTTTTCCATGATTGTAAGTATAAAAATGCTTTTGTATTTAAAGGCGGTACAAGTCTTTCTAAGTCGTATCATGTGATTGAACGTTTTTCTGAGGATATAGATTTGATACTTGACTGGAGAAAAATTGTAAACAACGTTAATCCGTGGGAAGAAAGATCAAAAACGAAACAGGATCAGTTTAACAAACGGATAAATACGGAAGCTGCGAAATTCTATGAAAAAGAACTAGTACCTCAATTGAATATAGAAATAGAAGGAAAGCTAGGAAGAGGGGAATGGGTTTCTGTTGATAAAGATGATAAGATGGTTGTTAATTTTTATTATCCGCAGATATTTGCAACAGGATATCTACGGTCATGTGTTAGATTAGAGATTGGTCCATTGGCAGAGTGGCTACCATCACACGAGACAGTTATTACACCATTTGCAGCAGAGAAGTATCCCACATTGTTTGAGCAAAAGAATACATCAGTGTTGACAATTGATGTTGAAAGAACTTTCTGGGAAAAACTTACAATATTACATAAAATTGCAAATTTTCCTGAAGAAAAAATTTTACCAGTTAGGTATGCGAGACATTTGTATGATGTGTATAATATGGGCAATTCATGGGTAAAAGAAAGTGCATTTAAGAGAAAGGAATTGCTAGAAAAGGATATTACATTTAAACAGAAATTCTATTATGCAAAGAGTGCACATTATGAGACTGCAACATTAGGAACAATTATGCTTGTGCCAGGAGAACGAATACATAAAGCTTTAAAAGAAGATTACCAGGCTATGCGAAATATGATATATGGGAAGATACCGGAATACGAAGAAATTATAGAATATCTTCGTAAGTTGGAAGAAGAGGTGCATGGATTGGAATAGTGTGAGTGATAAATTGCAATTTTTGAAATAGGTGATATATAATTATTGGAGGAAATATTAAAAATGGAAGTAAGACAAATATCAAATAGAAAAAATAAGATTTGTTTGTGTGTGGGAATTGGCAAGTGTATCATAAGTGTTATAGAAATGCTGTTGATAAAATTTTATTTTAAATCTAAATGGCCAGGTCAAAAGGTAGATTTATTTTTTTTATGGCTTGGTATTATAGGCATTTTAATGATACTAATAGCTGGTGTTAATATTGTAAGTAATATCGAAATAAATAAGTATCTAAAAAATTCAGCATATGGCATAGATTATCAAAAGGAAATTTCAACCTATAAAATAATTGGGAAAAATAAGAAAAAAATTAAAAATGGGGCTTTGAAATTTGAAAAATATAGTGCGTGGAAAGAATATATCGAGAAAACGTTTGAGGCGATTATTGATAATGAAGATGCATATCGTTTTATGGTTAGAAGACTTAGAAATAAAGAAAGTTATAAAGAATTAATTACTTCAGCAGTAATTCCAATAGAAATTGGAATGCTTACAGTATTTTATTCTGCTGGCATAGATACTTCTAAGATAGGTACAATTCTATCTATATTGGTTTCAGCTGTTATTTTACTTATTATTGTGGTGGTAAATTATCTTGACTGTAAAGAAGAGATAAACTTTATTTTAGATTTCAATGAAATAGTATTTTCATCAAAATTCCATCTAAAAAGCATCTCTTATCATTAAGCTCCTTGAGATTGTTATATAAGAAGTATATTAAAATGCAATGGGACTTTCAGATACACAGTATTTTGTGATGATGAAAAATAATTAAAAACGATAACTTACAATCTATCGGATGATGGATTATCTTATGATAAGTTTGTGGATATTATATTGATTATATGTGATAGTGGAAGGAAATTTACCAATATTTTTACCAATTTTGCAGACAAAAATATGACAAGATATACCAATATATGCTGAAATATGCCAGATTATATGTACTTGTAATCTGCTGCGTGGCATACTAACGTAAGTGAAGTTAGTGTATTAATGGGTATTTGCAAAGATATGCAAAGTTATACAAAAATATGAAAGAATATTACAATCATGATAAAAATACTATTCATCTGTCACGGCAGTCTATAATAAAAGTGGAAAATATCTAGTAAAATTGGGCTTTTGAACATTTTGTGACTAAGTTTTTACCTCTGGTTTACTTAGTTTAAATTTGTGATTAAGTAGTGTATAATTTATTATAAAAATATTTTATGAGGAGGGAAAATGATATGCCAGTAGATTTTATGTCAGACAAGATATATAAAGTAGATTATACAGCATGGAAAAGGGAATTATCACAGATGCCAATATTTGATTCCGGAGAAGTTCAAAAAATATATCTTGATAAATGGATGGAAATTTTAAAGGCACAAGATGGTTTTGCGTGTAGAGATTATAATAATCCTAAGATGAAAATGCTTATGTTGAAAGAAAAAATGGAAGCTCCGGAGAATTTTCAGATACCAGTAAATTATGAGACAAATACGATGTTTATTCATTTTAGGGTATCACGCATAATTCAAATGATAGAGCAGTCGGGAGTTTCTTTAGATAATGCAATTAATATTGATATTAAAGAGTTTACTGATAAGAACATGCGAATTAATTGGACACCAACAACTGATATCGTAAAGATAAAAACACAACCAATTATTATTGCACCACTGACGGTAGATAAATTTTATCAATGGCTTGTTATAGATGGAAATCACAGGATTACCCATGCGATTGCCGAAAGGGAAAAAAGTGTTAAAGCGTTTTCATTAGACCCTAACGCTTTGGTTGAGGGAAATTTGTTCAGTACTGGATTTGATAAGTTTTTATACATTTTTCAAAATGAGATGATAGCATTGGCGTCATATATACATAGGGATGGCTATTCAGATGAAGAAGCAATTAAGTTAGCGTATTTTTGTTCTGGAAAGGTACAGTATTATGTTTAATACTATCTGTAAGGTTAGTATTCATATTATACAAAAGCAATGATATAATATAATAAAAATGTTGGAGGTGACAAACTATAAATAGTCAAGTGTTTTTTGAAAAACATTTGTGACCTAAAAATGGGTAATTTTAACAGAC
>CAKSRC010000061.1 GCA_934486915.1 uncultured Eubacteriales bacterium | reverse complement strand
CTGTAGCTCAGTCGGTAGAGCGCATCCTTGGTAAGGATGAGGTCACCAGTTCGAATCTGGTCAGCAGCTCCAAAAAACACCTGAAATCTTCGGATTTCGGGTGTTTTTCGTTACAAAAATGCACTTTTAGGTATGGGTCAAAATGTGGGTCAACCGCCTGACCCACACCGTGACCCACACGTAGAAATGTGCGGAAAGGTTTAGAAAGCACAGGACAGGAAGTTTCGCCTTCCTGCCATGTATTTTTTGCTCTTTTGTGCTCACTTGACCTGCTCCATGAAGTTGCCCATAGTTTCCGCTACTTCGTCCTGCTTCTGCCTGGTGGCGTGGGTGTAAGTGCGGAGGGTGAATCCGGCCTCATGGTAGCACAGTTTATAATACTGTCTTGAAGTTTATGTCATTCTTGAGTGCTAGTATGGTGGTTGTATTCTTGAATCAGTAGTTCTCCCGTTATCTGTGCAATGGAAAGACTTTACAAATGGAAGCCTCTTTTTTTTGAAGTTGATGGCGTAGGGCTGCCGTGAGGATTTAATATCCAATGGACATTTTTCTGATTCATATATACGGCTTGTAGGAATAGAATATCGCCCTCAGCATTTTATAGTAAAATATTTCTATCTACTGTAACACTATGATTTGATAGCGGAGCATAGGGTTGCTTTCTGTTTAAAGGCTGTTTATTATTGCATTTTGAGGTTGGCTGTGCGATAATATATTTTAACTTCAGAATTTTTGCTGGTGTTTGTGAGGATTTATGGAAAATTACGCAACAAAAAACACGGATGTTTTTTTATCTGCTCGGCGATTTCCAGAATACGAAGAGATTGGCATATGCAGACGTGAGCCTTTTCAGCGAGATAGAGACAGAATTATGCATTCTAGATCTTTCCGACGAATGATGCATAAAACCCAAATATTTAATGCGAACATGGGAGATCATTACCGTAACAGATTGACTCATACTTTAGAAGTGGCTCAGATTTCGCGGTCAATTGGAAAAGTTCTTGGGCTTAATGACGAGCTAATTGAGGCGATTGCATTAGGACACGATCTTGGACACACCCCATTCGGACACATTGGCGAGCGCACGCTCGATGGCATTTTACACAACGGACTTAATACAAATATTCCTGCGACAGGTGGACGGTTTAAACATAATTTTCAGTCTTTAAAAGTTGTTGATCAGTTAGAAACACGTTGTGAGGATTATGCTGGTATTAATTTGACGTTAGCTACTCGCGAGGGAATTCTGAAGCATACTAAGACGGCCTATGCTGGGGAAGGCTTCTTGCACTACCCGGAGCTTGATTTTTCTAATATCGATTTAAGTGCACCTTCCTTTACTCTTGAAGGACAAGTCGTTGCCATCTCAGATGAAATTGCACAATGTACTCATGATTTAGAAGACGGTGTTCGGAGTAAGATTATCAGCTTTAGCGATATTCAAAATTATCCGCTTGTCCTTCAAGTCATTAAAAAATACGATATCTTCATTCCTCGCTCAACAGTGACGCCTACATATGATACTCGCAATCTAATAATTAAAAACTTGGTTGGTTTTTTAATCGAAGATGTCTGTATTGAATCTCAGAAGCGTATTAGTTTATATACAAAAAAATGCGGAATTCCGGATGCCAATAAAGGAGGCTTTAAGGAACTTTGTATTTCGTTTTCTCCTGATATTGAAAAAGCAGTGTTGGAATTGTTGAGTTTTATAAAAAGACTTATTGTTTGTTCAGAACAGATTACAATATCTGATTCAAAATCAAAAAATATCATCTCGTCTTTATTTGAGGCATTTTATCTTCATCCAAAACAGCTTCCAGACTATGCATTGAGTAAATACTGTAAACAAGCGGAGATTATTTTTGACCGTCTTTCCCTGGATGATTTTCGCTTGCAACAAGACCCGGCTTTTGTTAGAGCTATCAGTGACCATATTGCAGGGATGACTGATCAATATGCTGCCAGGACATTCACATTGTTAACCATGCCCGAATATGTATAAACATTTTTAAAATTACGTAGGAGCAATTTGTTATGACTAATAATGTATATATGCATGGAATTCCGAAAGGGAAAATTATACGCGATGCAGTTCATGGAGATATATTTGTAGAAGATAAATTTTTGAAAATTATTGATACTCCTGAGTTTCAACGCATGAGAAGAATTAAGCAGCTTTCTGTTGCTAATATAGTTTTTCCTAGTGCAGATCACACACGCTTCTCCCATAGCCTTGGTTGTTTTTATGTTATGAAACAAATCATTGCGCATTTTGATTCTATTTTCGGGAAAATGGGCATTGAAGTTTCCAAGCAGGACAAAGATATCGCTTTACTGGCGGCGCTTCTGCACGATATTGGACACGGTCCGTTTTCACATGCTTTCGAAGACATTCATCCCAAAGGTGCCGCCCAAGTAAGCCATGAGACATGGACTTCAAGAATTATTACTTGTCATTCCGGAACTATTTACAAACAGATTGAAGAGACATTCGGCAAGGGGACCGCTGAAAAAGTTTCCGAATTAATTGAAAAGCAACGCAGAGTAAAGTCCAGTGAAGAAAACTATATTATTGAAAAAATAGATATTTTTTCGGTCCTTTCTTCTCTGATAAGCAGCCAATTAGATGCTGATCGGTTAGACTATTTAGTCCGTGATGCATATAATTGTGGAGTTTCTTTCGGAAAGATTGACATTCAAAGGATTATTTCTGCTCTAAGCTTAACTGTTTATGACAATCAGTACTACGTCTGTGTTCCTGAAAAATATATAGGTGATATTGAGGATTATTTGTTGGCTCGTTATCATATGCAAAGCGTTGTATACTACCATGATATGAAGGTACAGATGGAGCAAATTATCCAGAAGATTTTTTCAAGAGCACAAAAGCTTCATGAAGAGAATAAGTTGCCTAATTGTCCTCCTGCCCTTGACACGCTTTTTTCCAGCCATAATCTCCAAGTAGAAGATTATATTCGCATAGACGATTCGACTTTCTGGTGTGCATTTCAATCATGGAGCGAGTCCCCAGATGTGGAACTTTCGGATTACTGCTTGACAATTTTAAACCGCCAAAAGCTGCTTAAGTTAAATGCCCCGGATAACACCAGTACTGCATATCACCGATTTAAGGAAGATTTTTGCAAGTTGCTAAAAAAACACAATTATACGCTAGTTACTGAAGATTCTTTAGCTGAAAGTCCATTTTGGATTGAAAAGCGGTTTGTTTTTTCTGCATATAAACCCCAAAAAGAAAATATTTGGATCCAAACAGCTGCTGGATTTTTAGTAGATATATCTCAACAATCAAAAATTGTTCAACTAAGAGATGACGCTGCAGATGAGGCAGTTTTCCTTTCTGACAATGAACGGGTATGGATTAATCGAAGAATCTTAGAAACACTTCCGCTTAGTAATATGACTGAGTTTCAGAAAGCGTTGGACGAATTGATTCATAATTATGACATTCGAAATACAATTGAAATTGAAAAAAAGTATCATTTTAGCGATGAAGCGGTTTTTCAAGATGTGTTAGCCTATTTAAAAACAAGAGATGATGTCTACAGCTTTGATAAATCCCCTGCTTTTGAACAGGTTGACAGTTATTATGATACGCCTGACAAACTTGTCGAGTCTGCAAAATCTACCCTTCGGATTCGTCACAAGGATTGCAACTATGAGATAACTATTAAATGCCCTACTCCTGTCCAAATTAAAGATAATGGACAAAACGAGCGTTTCGAATTCTGTCATCCCATTTCAAGTAATTCTTTGTCAGGAGAAGAGGCTTTTATTGTTGAACATGTTCCCTCACTCAAAGATAAAACTTCAGAATTGAAAAATACGCTTACTATCATTAATAAACGAGAAATAATAAATATTTTGGCCAAAAAATCAGAAGCAAAATTTGAGATGGCATTTGACCACGTTACATATCAGGATGATTCAGGACACAAAGCATATGACTATCAGATTGAAATTGAATTAAAGTCAGATTATATCCATCGTGTTAATTTGAAAATGCTTACAGATGATTTGGAACGGAAAGTTTCTAAATTGGAGAGTTCGACTGAGTCAAAGTATAAACGCGGATTAACCAAACTTTCTGTCCAATGAGGTTATTGTTTAGGATTTTACAACCTTAACAAAAAGCATCATATTAGCAATACAATGAAGCAAGCGGGAGAGTCCTGAGAGTACAGGGCAGGAAGTTTCGTCTTCCTGCCCTGTACTTTTTGCTCTTTTGTGCTCACATGACCTGCTCCATGAAGTTGCCCGGTCCCGTCAAGATTTATGCGCAAAATTGTTTGCAGGCTCGGCTGAGTGAAGTCAGCCGGCAATAGAGGCGTCGTCCAGAGCCGCCTCCAGATGCTTCATGTTCATGTATTTCTTGTTGCCCCACTGAGTACCTGCCACATGGCGCAGCCTCGCGCAGAC
>CAKSRC010000060.1 GCA_934486915.1 uncultured Eubacteriales bacterium | reverse complement strand
TGTGGATGATGTAAACCATGCAAAAGAGCTTATTAATGGGGTATTAAACGAGTAATAAATAAGAGATAATAAGAAGGAATAACAAAATGTAAGAATAGTAGCATTATTAAAAATTAAAGAGAGGAGAAATGAAAATGCGAAAAAAATTACTATCTATTGTTTTATCAGTATTTATGCTGTGTTCTTCAACTGTTGGAGTCTATGCTTCTGAAAATGTTTCGGGGTTAGATTCATTACAGCAAGAACAGGAAACCGAGGTTATTGAGGAGGCTGCGACAGCGTTTTCTCAGGCACCGGTAGAAAAATCCGGTTATAAAGGAATGGAAACAGAAGTTTCTGTTATAACGGATAAGGAGTATTCTGAGATTCAGAGAAGGGATGCTGTAATTGAATCTGAAACCTGTAGCGAGGCAAAGGCAAGTTATTGGAATAGTTTTTCGAATGACTATTATTATAACAAGCTTAGTAAACAGGAAAAAAAGGCTTGGAATGAGTTGAACAGACTTTGCATGTCAGTTGCTGAGAGTGGAAAAAATATCAAAGGTTATGGTGTGGAAACTCGAACCTATTATTTTAAAGGATGGTCTTCGAGAAAGGTGTTTGATTTTGTAAATACCTTTAAGATTTCCCACCCACAGTATTTTTTCTTATCAAACAGATCATTTTTAAGATGGAATTGGACCAAGGGATATATACTTGGAATAAGGGTTTATGATTCATTTAAGAAAGGTTCTTATAGAAAAAATCAGGTTAATTCTTTTTGTAAAAGAGTGAATAGCTGGGTAAGCAAGATTAAGAAAACCTCAAGTCTTCCGGAAAAAAGACATAAAGCGGCTTTTGATATTGTGTGTAAGAATACTGTATATAAATATGGAACATACGATCAGTCGGCTTATAGTATGGTTTGTCAGGGAAAAACTGTGTGTGCCGGGTATGCAGCAACATTACAAATGCTATTGAATGCTTCCGGAGTAAGAACTGTCGAAGTTACAAGTATAGATCATGCTTGGAATATCGTAAAAATTCATGGACAGTGGTATCAGTCAGATACAACTTGGGCTGATAAGGATAGTAAGGGAATTGATTATACTTATTACGGAAGAAGTGAAAAAACACTTAGTCATAATGGAAGAGACAGGCATCATGTGATTGAGTCATTTTGGAAAAAACCAGCAGCAAAATATGATGAGGTTATAACAAAAAATTATGTTTCGCCGTATTTCAATAAGGGTACTTATAAATGGTTTATAGTTAATAAAAATACAAATTTAAAAGGTAGTCGTTTAGCAAAACCAGTTATGGGATTTCGAGGTACTTCAGTGAAATCTGCTCCAAAATATGTTAAACATAATAACAAAAAATATAAAAATATTAATAGATGTTAGTGCATTATATTTATAAGAGTGCATAAAAATAAGGGGTCCGGTGAATGCCGGATCCCTTTATGTTATTATATATTATTGTTGCAAAAGTGGGAAAAAGGTTGCATAATATATGTGGATTATATTTGGAAGGAAGATTAGAGTATGAAAAAAACAATACCTTGTAAATTTATGGTGGCCACATTATTTTTTCTTTTTATTATAATTGGGAGTTATTTGTTTGTATATGCAGATGATAAACCAAAGAAATATATAAAATATGATTTTTATAATGATGGTTCAGGTAAAGATATTACGTCTGATGAAGTTAATCCTAAAGAAGCACGTAAAGTAGAAGATAATGAAAGCAATTTTTCACGTTTTTCAAATTGGAGGACAAGCCAGACAGGAGTGGACTTGATTAAAGAATTTGAGGGATGTAGGCTTACAGCCTATAAAGCAACGAGCAGTGAGCAATATTACACTATTGGATATGGTCATTATGGAGCAGATGTTTACCCTGGAATGACCATTACACAACAACAGGCTGAGAATCTTTTAAAATCAGATTTGATAAGATTTGAAAATAACATAAATGATTTTTTGAGTAAATATGATATTACGATAAAACAAAATCAATTTGATGCACTTGTAAGTTTTACATATAATCTTGGAAATATATGGGTTAAATATGATACATTCGATTTGAAGACATATCTGATAAATGGAGTGTCAAATTATACAGATGAGCAGATTACGGCCGCTTTTACCAGATGGAATAAAGCCGGAGGCAAAGAATTGGATGGACTTACAAGAAGAAGAAAAGCGGAGGCAGCACTTTTTCTTCATGGAAATACTGATACGTGTTCTTGTAGTGAAGCATATGCTGGATATTATATCTGTACAGCGTCATCGGCTTTGAATATCAGAAATGGACATGGCGGTTCTGTTATTGGAACGATGCCTGCAAATGCAGTGGTTTATGTGTCAAAAGCAGACGGACAGTGGGCACATGTTACATATAATGGAATTAAGGGCTGTTCATCAATGAAATATTTAAAAAGGCAGCAGAATGTTTCGAAGATTAAAGGTTTAACAATAACTCATAGATCATATAAAGCCCTAGAAATTGCCTGGAAAGCAAATAATAAGGCTAAAGGCTATGTTGTAGAGCAGTATAGGAATGGAAAGTGGGTTAAGATAAATCAGATAACTAGCAATAAAACAACAACATGTAGGGTTTCAAAGTTGGCGGCTTCGCGATTATATAAATTTCGCGTAAGAGCATATGTTAAATCCGGTAAAAAGACGATATATGGCAAATATGTGTATGTTGCCGGAAAAACAAGACCACTTTCTATTTCTGGCGTAAAAGTTGTTGGACGTTCTAAAAATGCAATAAAATTGAAGTGGAATAAAAACAGTTCGGCAGAAGGTTATAGTGTTGAACAATATATGGGCAACAATAATTGGATTGCAATAAAAAGACTTAAGTCTAGAAATTTGAATACATATACTATTGGAAATTTATCTCAGGGAACTAAATATAGATTTAGAGTACGAGCATATGTTAAGGATGAAAATATGCGCATATATAGTCAGGGCGAGATAGTATCAGGAAATACATTACATTCTGGTAAATAGAAAAAAAATGAGTGTTCTTTTTGAAACACTCATTTTTTTGGGGTTAAAAATAAAAAACATTGCAGTTTTAGGAAAAAAGTAGCATAATATATATGTATATGACACATATACAGGATTTAGTCTCATAAAAAATGTCAGAAAGGATGAAAAAAATATGAGAAAAGGTATATTTATTATGTTTTGTGTATTATGCATGTGTGTTGGTAATTGCAACGCAGTGTATGCAAGTGGTACAGGAGATGCTTGGGAGCTTCCGATTATCCCGGAGGGAAACGAGGTTATTGTACAGAAAGTTGATTCGTTTACATGTTCTAATGTAGCGGTTTCATCTTTACAGTTGAATTGGAATAGGGTAAGCAATGCTGATGGGTATAACGTTGCGCAGTTTAAAGACGGAAGCTGGGTACAAATTGCAGATTTAAAAGATTGCAATACTACTTCGTATAAAGTAGAGAGTCTTTCAGCAGGAACGAATTACCAATTCAGAATTCGTGTCTACGAAGTTTGTAATGGTAAGACCCTATATAGTGATTATGTTGAGACCAACGCAACAACACTTACATTACCTTCTAAGACAAAAAATGTTAACATTGCTGGTAGAACAGAAAATTCAATACAAATTGGTTGGAACAGAAATAAAATTGCAAATGGTTATGCGGTTTATCAGTCAATAAATGGGAAATGGGTAAAAATTGCTAAAATTAAGAAAAATACTATAACTACATATACTGTGAACAAATTATCAGCAGGAACAAAGTATGATTTTGCAATAAAATCATATAAAAATGAAGGAGAAATTGTACTTTATAGTGGTGCAACAAAGATAAGTGCTACTACATTACCTTCAAAAGTTGCAAAGTTTGCCATAACAAGTCGTACAGTCAATTCATTACAGCTTAGTTGGAGTAAAAGTAATAGTGCAAAAGGTTATGTTATTGAGCAGCTAAGTGTCGATGGTAAAAAATGGAATAGAATCGCAAATATTAAGAAAAATAAAACTGTGTCATTTACAGTAGGAAATTTATCGGCAGGAAATACTTTTAAATTTAGAATAAGACCTTATATAAAAGAAGCTGATGGAAAAGCATTTTATGGTGCATCTGTAAAGATTAGCGGAACAACCTTGCCAGAGAATAATACAAAAGTTAAAATCAGTGGAAGAACAGTTAACTCTTTAAAAATTAACTGGAGAAGGAATGATAGTGCAGATGGTTATGTAATACAGCAGCTTAAGGATGGCAAATGGCAGCAGATAGCTAAAATCAAGGATAAAACGGTAACAAGTCAAAAGATTAAGAATTTGTCACCTGGAATTCAGTATAAGTTTAGAATAGTTTCATTTAAATATGAAGGTAAAAAAGCTTTATATAGTGGGTATGTAAAGGTTAATGGAACAACAAAACCATTGAATAATGCAGATGTAAAGATTGGTGCAAGATCAAAAAATGCATTAATGATTAATTGGAGTAAGAATAGCAGTGCTGCAGGATATGTTGTTGAAGTGTATAAAGATGGTAAATGGCAGTGCAAGGTTATCAAAGATAATGCTGTAACAAGTTATAAGGTAAAGCAATTATTACCAGGGCAGAAGTATAAATTTAGAATCAGATCATATCAGTATGAAAATAATATACCGGTTTACAGTGATTATGTATATATAACTGGAAAGACTTTATCTAAATAATATGTTTTTATTTTTTAGGAGAAACATTTATGGGAAAACAAATTATATGACAAAAATGGTGTTCAACAATCACAAGACATTGATAGTCCATATAGTTTTAAGTGTGATTTTATGCAATATAATCCTTCTGTTAACGGGGATGATAAAGTGGATTTGAATGTTTCCATAGAGAATGGTTCAAAGATAAAACTAGATATTAGTAAGGATTCTTGTGAAGGGCAAGGAGCAATTTATGTATCTGGATATGATTCTGATGGA
>CAKSRC010000059.1 GCA_934486915.1 uncultured Eubacteriales bacterium | reverse complement strand
GCTGTCGATATTTGTTCTTGTGTGTACCTCATAACATATCAAGCATTACACAGTCCAACTTTTCGTCCGCATGCCCAGCGGACGATGGAATTAAACTTTGCAATTTTTAGTGTGACATTACATACATATGATGAATTGCTTGAATTTAGAAAGCTTGATAGAATAGTTAAAGAAGCTAAATCAAATGAGGAATTATGGAAATATATAGATGAGTTGAGAAAATGGCATGAGGAATATGGCCTGTTTGATGAAAAAGTAAAAAAGATAGAGGCGTATGATAAAGAATTAAGAACAGTAAAAACAAATGAAGAAAACATAGTTTATCCATCTGTAGAAGAAGCAGAGCAGGCAAGAGCAAAAGTAGTATCAGGCATATTATATAATACTGAGGAAGAAGCGGGGCGGGCAAGAGAAAGTGAGAAAAAGGAAAAAAATATACGAAGATATGGAACTGATGATGAAGAAAAAATTGCGGAAATAGTGGCACAAATGGAGGTAGAAAAAAGAGATAATGAAGCAATAGATATGTTGAAAAAACAGTTAATGTCAGTCAAATCTCAGAAAAAACGCCAAAAGGTTTTAAATGAATTTACAACAAATATTAATTCGGATAAGGCTCTAAATAGGTACAATAAGATTAAACAGAAAGTCAATCAAACTGAACCGGTATCGGAAAAATTTTGCCATATTTTAGGATGGGCTTTGGTAATTTCGTACATAATATTTGCAATTGTTCCTTTTGGAAGTGGTTTGTCAGATATTACAGGATATACCTTTATATTTGGACTTCCAGTTTGGATTATAATGAAATTGGTACGATTTATAAAGAGTTTTAAAGAAGATTACTATAAGAATCTTAAGAATATATAATAAATATTCGAAAAGTAATAAAAATAATTTTATATTATTAATGTGTAATTGAGGGTGAGTCTGAAAGGATTCACCCTCGTTTTTATTCATAACACGACTACAGCAAGGTGTTATATTGTGATGTATAAGAAAATCGTAACAAAAGAGGAGCAGTATATTGTAAAATTATAAAAATATTCATGGTATGAAATAAAAAATATGCTTGTAGATTAATATAATATACATTGTAATGATAAAGATTTATAGGTATAATAATTGTACACATTTGTAAATAAGAAAATATAAAATTAGAGGTAAGGGTCAATGTACCTTGATGAGTAATTTCCAATAGATTTAGAATAGAATTTTGATGGATATTCAGAAGCAATGTTATAGAATGACTAACAATTATGTACTGTAATATGTGGGAATGTGGTGTAGTTATGAATAAAGCGATACAAAAGGCGAAAAAGATACTTTATAACAATTTTGATAAAAGTTTATGGATGATAAATATAATGTGCGTGGTGGCAGCGTGTATAGGATATAATATATACGGAACTACTGAAGTGGAAGGAAAATGGGATGAAATCGTTTTTTTAATAGCGTGGTTAGTTATTATAGCCGTTTTTTGGTATCAGAGTAAAGTCGCAACGAAAGAAAAAAGATGGGAAAAATATTGTAGAAAAAAATTTAAAGATCGAAAGGAAAGTTTTAAATACAAAAACGGAATGCTCTTTTCTGTCAAGTTGATTTTTTGGGGGCTCGTGCTTTTGGCTATAGTTTACTTCCTTTTTAAAAATACAGGAATAATGAAAATTGCGGTGAAGGCATTTGATACAGTACAGAAAATAGGAATTGGAGATATAATTGCTGTTATTGCTGGTGCTTATGCTATAATATTAGCATTTTATCCAGTAGCTAAAGGGAGTATGGAACACCAGTGTATGGTATTAGATTTTGAAGAAATTGGGATAGTAAAATGCTTTAAATGGTGCTTCGTTGGTTCTGTAATAATAATAATAATAGATATAATATATTTATTTGTAGGCGAATATTCGCACAAGAGAGAAAAATATACTACAATTGAAGGCACGACGTTTGATATATGGATCATTATAATGATTTTTGAAATTATTGTATTGACAATCATAGAATTTAACGGGAAAAAATTAGAGAGACGGACATTAAAAAATATTGATAAAACATATTGGAACAAAAAAATATATATTATACCAAATAAAATTTGGTATAAAAGTGAAATGCTTCTTGTACTTCAAAGATTTTTTGATGCCTATATAAAATGTGTTCAAAAAGTTAACTTGAGTAAAATCGTAGATGTGGATTTTGGAAATATATACGAAGATAAAAAACAAAATTATATGATCTGTAAATCCTATTTTATAGGGTTATTATTAATGATTTTAATTATAATGGGGTGCATTGGGGGAGAAAGAAAGTTTATTTTTGTTTTGGTCAATATACCATTGTTTTATGTGTTAGGAGGAAAAACTTGTAATATTAATGCGTGTAGAATGTTTAATACTATGATTATTTCGCAATGGGGATATTATGTAAAAAAAACACCAAATAGTATAGAGTATATATCTTCACATGATTCGATCCATAAAAATAAATTAAGAAAATTAAAAAGGGTAATTTGTTTCTATAATTTGTCGTTATACATGCAATACCATGATGCTTCCAGGAAAAAGATTGAAAAAGAAAGCTTGAATATGATGATGGATTATCTTTTTGAAAAACAAAATAAAAGAAACATGGGGGCTATAATATTGCCAGTTCTTGTATGCGCATGTTTAGGAGAGGATAACGATAAAAAAGTAGATAAACGGTTGAGGAGATATATAAATGAAATAAAAATGACTCCTCAGCAGAAAAAGCTAATAGGAAAAAGTAGTTTGCTGCTTATACGAGACTTAATAGGGGATGATGATAAATATATGAAAGAACAACATATATACAAAAAGCGGATAAAAATATATATGATGTTATAAATGAGAGACAATAGATTTGAAAACGTTGTTCTTTTACCAGAAGCATTGTATAATGAAAAAAACGTGTGGAGGGGATAAGATGGCAGATTGCATTTACACAGTAGATCAGATAAAAACATATTTAACACCTGTACTGAGCCAATATAATGTAAAAAGTGCGACCCTGTTTGGCTCATATGGAAAGGGTAGCGCAAATGCATCAAGTGATGTGGATTTATTGGTCGACAGTGGACTAAAAGGCTTAAAGTTTGTTGGATTGATTGAGGCATTGCGGGCAGCCTTAGATAAGGAAATGGATGTTTTTGATGTTTCTCATGTGGAGAAGGGGACGGAAATTGAGCATGAGATCGCAGAAACCGGGGTAAAGATCTATGAAAAATGATGTGATTATTTCAAAGATGATTAACTATGTTGAAAAAATATTGAAATATACGGATGGAATGAAATATTCGGAATTTGAAAGCAAGGATATGGTTGTTGAAGCCTGTGTATTTAATTTGAGCCAGTTGGGGGAATTGGCAAACAAAGTAGATAAAGATTTTCAGAAGATTCATAATACGATACCATGGCGGGAAGTATATGGATTGAGAAATCGTATTGTGCATGATTATGAAGGTGTAAACCTTAAGCTTGTCTGGGAGATTATTTCGGATGATTTACCGGAATTAAAGCAAATGTTATTGGAAATTAAATGAAAAGTCTAATCCCCCAGCTATGCTGGGGAGAATGGAATAGCTGGAAGCGGTGAGGATATCAATAAAAAACCTCCTGTGATATATTAAGAATGGTGTCGCAAGCCAAACTTAATCACAGGAGGTGGTCCATATGGACAATAAAAGTTTATCACACACAAAATGGAAATGCCAATATCACATTGTATTTATTTTCTGCTTTTGGCAAATGCAAGATATTCTTTTCTGGCACATTTGCGGTATCCCCTGGGTAGCTTGAGACCATAACATTTACAAAAATGGTAAATGATGTTTTCCGGCTTTTCTCTTGCTTCATTCAAGAGTGAGATGTCCTGCAGATAACAGATATTTGCAGGTGCACATGTTGCATCAAGGGTCATCTTTGTCATCATCCTTGTGATCAAGAAGATACTCATTTGCTTCTATCAGCATCTCTGCTGATATGCGTTTGCGGAAAAGAACCAGTGTACTTGCATCAATCGGTTTGTACATTGATTTAACCTCTTTATGCTTAAAATCTGTCAGGAAACTGCAAAAAGAACGATTTGATTTCATCAAAATCCTTGCATTTATTATAGCAGAAAATGAGGAAAAGTCAGTAAAATCAAGTGTTCTAGATTAATCAGCAGACACTAATTATAAGGCTTGAGGTTATTCGCCTTAGCAGTTTCAGCAATGCTGTAAATCATCGCACTTGCTTCGGCTCCTGCAATGGTATCAATCATGACCCAGTTTTTCTTTCCAACACAGAAAGGACGAATGGACTGTTCTGCGGCGTTGTTATCCTTTGGCAATGCTTTCACGGATTCGTCAAAGCGGCGTCTTGCGTGTGCCCGGCAGCCGGCAATCTTCAGGTATTCACGTTCCTTTTCGATGGTATGATAGACTTGATAGCCATTATGAACAGAAAACCTTCTGGTCTTTATGCAACTATATGGTACGAAGCTGCAAAGGGATCGAGATGCTGGTCAATCTGATCAATATCAGTTATTGTGCCATGAAACTACTCCCTTATGTTAATAAAGGATTTGCTGACTATAAAGATAAAAGTGTTCGGGAAATCCGTTTTGTCTTAAATGAAGAGATCCGTGAGCAGATATTTTTTACCAGTTTCGTGCAAAACATCGAAACCCGAATAAAATCAACAGCTGTAATAAATGCCTTAAAACAGGCAGTTTCAAGCAGGAGTGTCATTTATAAAGTTGTAAAGTGGTGTAGAAAATAATTTAATACTTTATTTTATAGATTTATCCAATAAAGTATGCTATCTTATAACTGTTTATGGATAAACAAATGCGATAAAAGATCACTAAATTACAAAGGAAGGGAAAACTATCATGGAAAAGATCAAAAAGCGTATAGCTAACTTAAAGGTTGCAGGAAAATTAAAA
>CAKSRC010000058.1 GCA_934486915.1 uncultured Eubacteriales bacterium | reverse complement strand
GCTGCACTTGTAACGGCAATAACTGGATTATTAATTAGCATATCAATGTTATAATTTGTTTAGTTATCGAGACTATTGATAAATATTATTTTGGAGGTGATACCAATGGGATTATTAATGCTTTTGGCAAATTCGGCAAATTCAATGTTTGATTTTTTTAGTTGGGTGATGGCTCCTATTATTGCTCTTTTATCGACAGTAACCGCATTATTACTTGGCTTAATGGTTTTATAATTTGTGTAGTTATAGGCATTATTAATAAATATTATTTTGGAGGTGATATCAATGGGATTGTTATTAATGAATTTAGCGTTCCTTACGAATTCGGGGTTTACTGTTTTTAATTGGATAGCGACTTCTATTATTGCTTTTTTATCGACAGTAACTGCATTATTAGTTGGCCTAATGTTTTTATAATTTGTGTAGTTATAGGCATTATTAATAAATATTATTTTTTGAGGTGTAAATCATGGGTTTGTTATTAATGAATATGGCGCAAATATCTATGGTTTTAATGAAAACTCAAGGTGTCATTGTAGAGGTATTTAAGGTTATACTAAAGACTGCAGTTATAGGCGCCCAGGTTCTTACTATATTCCTTATATATAATGAAACAATTTTAGATTATATTAGGAATCTAATTCAATCCGCATTTGTAGGATAAATAAAAGACAGACTTTTTGGGGGAAAATTAATGAATTTTATGTCAGCGATTATTTTAAGCATATCGGCTAAAGTTTCATCGATTATTAGTATTTTAACCAAGCTTTTAATAATAGGTTATACGGCTGCTGTCGCAATATATTTTAAAAATGGTGGTCTTGCAGAAATTGTGGGAAAGATAAGCGGATTAAGGGTTAGGTTAGGCTTTGAAGCAGTAGGTCAAGCGATCCTCAATATTTTTGGATTATAATTTAATAGTGGGAGCATAAATAATGAATTTAATATATATGAGTGTTGCAGCATTATCTATGTTTGCGATGAATATTGTTTTAAAACTTTCAGACTTCTTGGACTTAATTATAAAAACTATTAATTTCGTTTGTGTTGTTTTGGCTGGTGTATTTTTTTGTACGGGCGGATTGGACAAAGTTTTGGAATTTCTTGTGAGGTCTTTTAAAGGGATAGTTTAAATTCCTATGCAATAAAGTTAAAATTATTATTTTTATATTTGGAGGAAAATAATGAGTTTTTTATCAATGTGTGCTGCGTCAATTTCGATGTTGATAATGGCCTCATTTGAGACAGTCACAAAAGTTATTGATATAACATTGACTATTATAGCATCCACGGGAATATTTGCATTTTTTTCGTGGTTTATTTCAAGTGGAGCTTTTGAAACAATTTTGCATGCGTTAACATATTAGTTTTATATAGAAACATATATGCATATTTATTGGCTTTACTTTAAGCTTGTATAGATATATAATATAAAGGAAGTATCTAGTTGGAGGATATAATGAATTATGACAATGAGTTTTGATATTTATGGTGGGATTTTTAATTATGTAGGCTACTTTTTTGGGTATATCCTATGGTTCTTTTTTGAAGTGACCAAAAACTATGGTGTTTCCATTATATTTTTTACATTTTTGATAAAAGCCATACTTATGCCGTTTTCAATTAAGCAGCAAAAATCCATGGCAAAAAATGCGAGAGTTTCTGTAAAACAAAAGGAACTTCAAAAAAGATGTGGCAACGACAAAAAGAAATATAATGAAGAATTGGCTAAATTGTACTCTGAAGAGGGTATGAACCCTATGGGCGGATGTTTATCATCGTTTGCACCGTTGATTGTTTTGTTTGGTGTCTTTTATTCAGTTTCAAATCCGCTTCAAAATACGTTACATATTGCCGCAGACAAAATTAATGAGGCGATGTCCTTTCTTCAAACAATACCCGGCTTGGGAGTTACTTTTGGAGACAGATATGGGCAAATAGAAGTAATAAAACTTTTCCCTCTTGTAAAAAACGAGCTTACAATGTTTTCGGCAAGTGAAATTCAAGATATATCTCAGTTCCATTCGGGATTTAATTTCTTAGGTCTTGACTTATTATCTACACCAAGTACAAGTTCATTTGCCTCTTGCGTGTGGATTATACCATTGCTTAGCTTTGTGACTTCAGTATTAAGTACAGTGCTAATGCAAAAGATTCAAGGCAACCAAATGCAAGGTCAAGGCTGCATGAAGTATATGATGTATGTAATACCGTTGTTTACAACATGGGTTGCTTATACAGTCCCGGCTGCGGTTGGTTTTTATTGGATTGTGTCTACAGTGTTGCAATTTTTCCAAAGCTTAATTTTGCATAAACACTATAATATAGATTTATTAAATGCTAGAAGTGAAGCTTCAAGGATTGCGCTTAGAAGACAACAAGAACAAGACATGAAACCAGCTAGATAAATTCGGGGGTGTTTATTTTGATTAGAGAAGCAATAGGAATAGGCGAAACTTTAGAAATAGCAAAAGAAGAGGCTTGCAAACAATTAGGGGTTAAATCCCATGAGGCAGAATTTGAAATTTTGCAGGCTCCATCAAAAGGGACATTAGGGCTATTTGGAAAAAAAGAAGCAAAGGTAAGGGCGTTTATAACAATATCACCTATGGATAATGCAGTTAATTATATAAGTGATATTATAAATGCTATGGGATTAGAAAGTATAGAGATTTCTTCTAAAGAAAATAATGGAGTTGGCGAAATATCGCTGCATGGTGAACAAGCTTGGAACCTTGTTGGCAAACGAGGAGAAACGCTTAATGCTCTTCAATATTTATCATGCCTTATTGCAAACAAAAGTAAAGAGGATCCTTATTTCAAAATAAACTTAGATATAGAAAGTTATAGAGAAAAAAGAGAAAGAAATTTGAAAAAGTTAGCTCATAGGACGGCTATAGATGTCCTAAGGACAAAGAAAAAACGTTACTTAGAGCCGATGAATCCATATGAAAGAAAAATTCTACATATGGAAATAGAGACAATAAACGGTGTAACCTCTTGGTCTGAGGGAG
Organism: uncultured Eubacteriales bacterium; assembly: GCA_934486915.1. Classification (GTDB taxonomy): domain Bacteria; phylum Bacillota; class Clostridia; order Oscillospirales; family Acutalibacteraceae; genus CAKSJY01. Next base: position 2,306 of record CAKSRC010000058.1, on the reverse strand, counting down.
AAAACCAATCAAGACATATTGTTGTGGCTCTTGATAAACAGAGTAAACCTGAACATTCATCCAATAAAGATGAAAGCGAAGCTCAGCTATACGGAAAATTAAATTAGAAAATTTATTAGAGAGCGGTTCAAGGATGAATCGCTCTTTTAATTGAGATTAATCTAGTAGTAGAAATGAAAATGCATAAGCCCTAAACAATGATTTTTGCGAAAATTAGGGTTTATACATATTTATTGATTAAATTTATAAAACTAGGTCATAAACATGAAGTTATACAATTGGTATTTAATTTAAATATTTATATTTGTTGTATAAAATTAACGTTAAGTATGTTAGAAAGGTAATATCATGATAGAGAATAAAACAATAGCAGCTATCTCGACAGCTCAAGGGGCCGGCGGAATAGGTGTGATTAGGATATCAGGAGAAAATGCAAAAGAAATTGCGGATAAAATTTTCACCTCGTTTTCAGGGAAAAAACTTATAGACAGTCCCGGATATACTGCGCATTATGGAAAGGTTATAAACAAAACGGAATATGTTGATGAAGCAATAGCGCTGGTTTTCAACAAGCCTAAAAGCTATACTGGGGAGGATGTCGTGGAGATATCCTGCCACGGCGGCATATATATTACCAAAAGGATATTGAGATTAATAATTGAAGCAGGGGCTTATCCTGCCGAGGCGGGTGAGTTTACCAAGCGAGCATTTCTAAACGGCAAGATGAGTTTAACTCAAGCGGAATCTGTCATGGATTTGATAAGTGCAAAAGGCAGACAAGCAGCCAGAGCAGCACTTTTTGCAAGAGAAGGTGCTTTGTTTAAGAGAATCCAGGGAGTAAAAAAAGAGCTTTTAAATATAACTGCACATCTTGCAGCATGGGCCGACTACCCCGATGAGGACATAGAGGTTATAGAAAGGGACAAGCTTTTAGACTCACTTAATAGGGCAAAAGAGGATATGGGTAAACTTATATCAAATTATGATACAGCTTTTATGATTAGAGAGGGAATAGAAACCGTCATTGTTGGCAGACCTAATGTAGGAAAGTCTACGTTGATGAACTTGCTTTCGGGTTGTGAGAGGTCTATAGTTACTGATATACCCGGCACAACAAGAGATATAGTAGAAGAAACAGTGAGCTTGGGCGATGTAATTTTGCGCCTTGCGGACACTGCGGGGATAAGAAATACTGAGGACCCTATAGAAAAAATAGGCGTATTTAAGGCAAAAAACAGGATTAAGACTTCAGGACTTGTGCTTGCGGTTTTTGACGCATCAAGGGAGCTTGAGGACGAAGACAAAGAGCTTTTAGAAGAAATTAAAGATATGCCGGCTATAGCAATTATAAATAAGTCGGACCTAGAAAACAAAATAGACATAGAGTATATTAATTCAAAAATCAAACAAGTTGTATTTATATCCGCGCTTTCAGGTGAGGGGCTTCAAAAATTAAGCGATGCAGTATTAGAGGTCACCAATACCAAGGATTTTGACCCGTCAGCCGGTGTGCTGGCTAATGAAAGGCAGCGCAATGCGGCTATAGGCGCAAAGGCTTGCATAGAAGAGGCATTAGCGGCTATTGATATGGGATTTACGTTGGATGCGATTACAGTGTCGCTTGAAGGCGCTATAGGCGAATTATTGTCGCTAACAGGAGAAAGAACAAGCGAAGCTGTCGTTGACGAGGTTTTCTCGAGATTTTGTGTAGGAAAATAAATTACACTATAAAATATACTATTTATATAATATGAAGGAGTTATTATGGATTATCATGCAGGTGATTATGACGTCGCTGTTATAGGCGCGGGTCATGCAGGAATAGAGGCCGCTCTAGCCTCTGCCAGACTTGGAGCAAAAACAGCGGTATTTACTATAAATATGGATGCAGTGGGCAATTGCCCTTGCAACCCTTCTATTGGAGGAACAGCAAAAGGTCATCTTGTCCGCGAGATTGACGCATTGGGCGGTGAAATGGGAAGAACCGCTGATGAATGTTGTTTGCAAAGCAGAATGTTGAATCGCGGCAAGGGTCCGGCGGTACATTCTTTGAGAGCTCAAATTGACAGAAGAAAATACAGCGACACGATGAAGAGAAAGTTGGAGCTTCAAGAGAATCTTGATTTAAGGCAAGCTGAAATCGTAAGCCTTTCCAAGGAAGACGGTCTTTGGAAGATTAAGACCAGAATGAATGGAGTTTTTCTTTGTAAGGCTGTCGTAATAGCGTCAGGTACATATCTAAGAAGTAAGATTTACATTGGTGATGTTTCTTTTGAAAGCGGTCCTGACGGAATGTTCCCCGCAAG
>CAKSRC010000057.1 GCA_934486915.1 uncultured Eubacteriales bacterium | reverse complement strand
GAGCATTGCGGTCAGATCCAGCGGGAGCGGTTTGATCCCATGAGAATTTGCAAAACAGCGGAGCGGGAGGTGTTGGCGGTGGTTAAAACGTCGCCACGGTGGTGCCCGTTACGATCGGGAGGGGGCGAGGTAAATGCATAGAGACAGTAAGGAGCGCCGCAGGCGCATGGCGGAAATCGGTGAGAAGATGACACGTCCGAGTAAGCATGTGAGCGGCGACGCGCTTAAGAGATTCAGAGAGGTGCCGTATCAGCTGCGGTGCGGAAAGGAGCAGGGAAATGATTGAATGCATGAGAACAGTAGCGAGAAAGCCGGAGTTTGGGCGGTGGATTCCGGTAAGCGAGAGGTTGCCGGAAGATTGCGTCCCGGTCAACATTACATATGTGAATCATAATCCGGAATCTTATTACGCGAACATCAAAGATGTACCGTTTACGGCAACAGGGGTGCATTACTCGGACGCATGGTACTGGTGGTCAACGACTTGCACTGATTATCTTGCAGAATACGGCAGATGTGATGTTGATATGGTCGATACCGATGTCGAGATAATAGCCTGGATGCCACTGCCAGAGCCGTACCGGGAAAGTGAGGAAAAATAATGGGTTGCGAAAAAGAATGCAAACTTGGAAAAACATATTGCTGCATGGAGTGCCCGAGCTACGATATATGCCGGGAAAAGCGCAAGAACAGAAAATTGAGCTTTGAAAAAGCGGTGAAGTGGATTGCCGTTAGCATTGCGGTTATCGCCGGAATCAAGATGACGGGATCGGCGTGGTGCCTGTGGGCCTTTGCTTTGCCGGTAATGGCAGATTAGGAGGATAAACATGTTAAAAAATGAATGTAGTATAAAAGACACAACTATATTGCGAAATCTTATTTTGGAAAATCCGGATTTACCTGTAATCTTTTTCTGTGGTGAGGATTCGTGGGATGGAGAGCATCAATATACACAAGCGTATGCCTCTTCCGGCGAAATCAAATCACTCACATTATACGGTGATCACTGGATGGACGAGGATGAATATCGTGATAAACTTTCGGATGACCTCGCTGACGAAGAAGAGTATAAAAGTTTATCAGATGAGGATTACGAAAAGGTGATTGATGAAAAAGTCAAGAATACCGAATTTGTTTCAGCAATTGTAATTTATGTTGGTTAAATAAACTGAAGTTTTGGAGGAATGAAGATGCCTAAAGCAGTATTGATTATGGATATGCCGGAACAGGTGTGCCAGAAATGCACATTGTGCTATGAGACAGAGAATGATGACGAATATCTGTGCTGTGCGACAGGGAAACTTGTACCAGACGGAGAAAAGCCGGATTGGTGCCCACTCCAGGAACTGCCGGAGAGATCAGATCATCCAGATCATTGTGACAATGGAAGGTTCGATGCAGGGTGGAACGGATGCTTAGATGAAATTTTAGAGAGAAAGGAATAACGAATCCTCGGTAAACCGAGGTTGCAACTTAAAGGTGTCAAAGATTTTGCATAAAGGGAATAATAGTAGCGTTGATGATTCGATAAGGTGGAATTTGAAGTAGCGCACATATAGCATATTTGACTTATGTGAGTTTCAGACCGTCAGCATGGGAAGCCTATATTCCTTATCCACGATACATGGATTTGTAGCGTGGTGTTATAACAGAAAAGAAACTAAAGGTATGTTGGATCAGTGCAGGAATATCAAGTTTTATGGCTGGGTATCTTGCGGGGAATGTTGACGAATGGATTTACATAGACATTCAAGACCAACATGAGGATAGTATCAGATTTATTAAGGATTGTGAAAAAGCAATCGGAAAGGAAATCAAGATACTGAAATCAAAAGAGTACGGATGTGTAGAGGATTGCGTGAGGACGTTCGGAGGATTCAGAAGTCCGGCAAATGGTTTCGCACCCTGCACAAACTGGCTAAAGAAACGAGTAAGAAAAGAGTGGGAAGAGCAGCATAAGGATTGTGAATTGACCTATGTTTGGGGATTTGACCTAAAGGAAAAGAACCGGGCAGAGAGGACGATAGAAGCAAATCCGAAAGCTATGCATGAATTTCCGCTCATTGAAAGAAATCTCTCGAAAGAAGAGGTACATGGATTGTTTGAAAGGACTTTTGATTTTGACCGACCTTTGATGTACGATCTTGGCTATCCGAACAACAACTGTATCGGATGCGTCAAGGGCGGTATGGGATATTGGAACCGAATCAGAAAAGATTTTCCAGAGGTATTTGAAAGTCGGGCAAAGCTGGAAAGAGAAGTCGGTTATTCAATCCTTAAGGACGGAAAAGGGAATCCGGTATATCTGGATGAACTTGACCCGGACAGAGGTAACATGAACACAGAAATATTCCCAGATTGCGGGATAATGTGTTATTTGGCACAGAGGTAAATTACAGAAAGGAGCCGGAACCTATCCGGATAAAAGGCGCGCCGGGTTCCTTTGAGAGGAAATGAAAGATTTAGGCAATTATGAGTGTGATGGTCAGATTGAAATGACGGACTATTTAAAATCCCAGATAAAATGTGGAGCGGTAAAAGATCTGACTGCATGGATCAACAGCCAGGGGAAAGCACAGTACACGCAGATCGGCGAAGTGGTAAAAGATGCGTATGAAAGGCACAAGGATTCTGCTGAACTGGTAGATAGGATCACGAACGCTGTGTCGGTGTATGTGCTTACCCAGTCTGTGGGGTATATGGATTACTTGAGAAGCGAAAGCGGGGTGGTTGCAAATGATTAACGGAGAACTGATCGTTGACAACTTCGCCGGTGGCGGTGGTGCTTCCACCGGTATAGAGTTAGCAACTGGATACAGCGTTGATATTGCGATCAATCACGATCCAGAAGCTATTAAGATGCACAAGGCGAACCATCCGAACACGAAGCATTACTGCGAAAACGTCTGGGCGGTGGATCCGGTAAAAGCCTGCAAAGGACATCCTGTAGCACTTGCCTGGTTCTCGCCGGACTGCAAGCATTTCAGTAAGGCAAAGGGCGGCAAGCCCAAGGATAAGAACATCAGAGGCCTTGCGTGGGTAGCCTGCCGCTGGGCGGGGCTGGTGCGACCGAGGGTCATCATGCTGGAGAATGTGGAAGAATTTAAGACATGGGGACCGCTTGGGCGGCGGCACCATCCGATCAAGAGCAAACAGGGCGAAACATTTCGGAAGTTTGTTCAGCAGCTCACAGATTTAGGCTATGAGGTAGAGTTCCGGGAGTTGGTTGCGGCTGATTATGGAGCGCCGACCATGCGTAAACGATTCTTCATGATCGCGCGGTGTGATGGTAAGCCGATAGTCTGGCCAGAGCCGACACACGCACCGGCAGACAGTGACGAGGTCAAGGCTGGGCTGCTGAAACCGTATGTGGGAGCATACACGCAGCTTGACTTTTCACTTCCATGTCCGTCCATCTTTGACACATCGGAAGAGATCAAGAAAAAGTACGGAATCAGGGCGGTACGTCCGTTGGCGCCGAAGACAATGGAAAGGATCGCAAGAGGATTAAAAAAGTTCGTCCTCGACAATCCAGAACCATTTATTGTTCCTATTGGGTACGGGGAGAGGAAAGGGCAGGCACCTAGAGTTCACGACATCGAAAAGCCATTGCCGACTATTGTGGGGAGCGGAAAGCATTATCTGTGTGAGCCGACTCTTGCACCATATATGGGGACAAATACAACGAATCATCCGGGTGGAAACTGCAAAGATCCGATACATACGATCACCACAGGTAATCAACAATGCCTTATTAGCCCGACACTTATTCAGTACCATTCAGAAACAGCACAGAGAGAAGTTCGGGGACAGACGATTGAAGACCCTATAATGACGGTGGACGGATCGAACAGATATGGACTGGTTACATCATTCATCCAAAAGTATTATGGCGGAAATTATCAGGGAAACGGCTCTGACATTAAAGAGCCATTGCACACCATTACGACACTTGAAAGAAACGCTATGTGTGCAGTAAACCTTATTCAGATGAATAATCATTGTGATGGAAGGGATGTAAAAGAGCCAATTCCGACAATCACAGCAGGAGACGGTCATTTCGGAGAGGTGAGAGCTTTTTTAATCAAATATTATGGACAGGGAACGGGACAGGATATAAAGGCACCGTTGGACACCGTGACGGCGCAGGACAGATTCGGACTGGTAACCATCAATGGCGTAGATTATCAGATAGTGGACATCGGATTGAGGATGCTGGAGCCACGGGAGTTGTATGGATGCCAGGGTTTTCCAGAGGATTACATAATCGATCATGATTATACCGGCAAGACGTATCCGCGGAGCGAACAGGTGCGCCGCTGCGGTAATGCTGTGTGTCCACCGATACCGGCAGCATTAGTCAGGGCAAATCTTCCGGAGTTGTGTGTTGCGGAGCGGATGCCAAACATGATGATCGAGTCAGAGCAGACCGGACAGCTCCGGTTTGCATGAGAAGTTATAGCTCCGCCAGCAGTAATGCGGCGGGGCGGAAAGAGAGGATAAAAGATGCCTAGCAAAAAAGTTATGTACGAATGTAAGTATTGTGGTGAAGAGTACCAGAATTACGATGAATGCGAGGAACATGAAAAATCACATATTCGGAATTATGAGGATGCAGATACGGAAGAAATTATCGACGCATTGAAACGGGTGAGTGAATGTGCATATGGCTATCATATTGGAGGAATGGTGATGGGTATGCCGGTTACAAACTTTGAAGGTTTAATGACTGAAGCTGCAAAACGGTTGGAAGAGCATTTAAACTGACCTTTAACCGAGAAAGAGAGGAATAACAATGTGTAATTGCATGAATGAAACAATTGAGAAAATTCAAAAAGCAGGAAGATACGAAAGCGTGGAAGCACCGACAGATCTTTTGTCTGGGAAAGCGTATCTGGAATTTGTGGTAAAGGAAAAAGGCAAGAAGAGAGAACGGAAGATGCCGGTGTTACTGCCGCGGTGTCCATTCTGTGGTAAGCCGTACGATGAAAAGCAGATGAAAGCGATTGATTAAGGAGGAAAATCATGAAAATTAGAGTTTCGATATATTTTGAAATTAAGGATTCGGAGATATTTGGCGGAGCGGGTTCCATTGGATATGCGGAGCAGAACATGGATTTCACGGTCGCAGAAGAAAAACCAAGGATTTTTGAAGAAAGTGCATACGACTATGTGGAAAAAGCCATTGCAAACATGGCGAAAAGTTTAGGTGTGAGTGAGGAATGTATCAGGACCATCAACAAAGAGGAATATGAGGAAAATACGGGCACTGAGGAAGAAGAACTTTAACAGGGAAAAGGAGCAGTTATGAAAAAGAAAATTTTAGCAGCAATTTTAACAGCAACACTCTTGATCGCCGGATGCAGTGAAACAGCAAATGTCAGTGCAGGACAGGATAATACGATGGTATTGGTAGAAAGTGAGCGGGATTACGGTATCTATGCGGACAAAGACACAGGCGTCATGTATCTGGTGTATCAGCGGAATGGTACCGGATGTA
>CAKSRC010000056.1 GCA_934486915.1 uncultured Eubacteriales bacterium | reverse complement strand
TATTAAACGAATTTCAAAATCATAAGATAGCCGTCATTAAAATTTTCCCGGGCATACAGTTTAGAACCTTTGAAGGGTTAATCACCAAGGACCTCAAGGGCGTAGTATTAGAAGCCTTTGGCAGTGGCAATGTGCCGGGAGGCCCTAACTTAGAAAGACTTCTAAAAAAAGCTAAGGAAAATGAGACTGTCGTCGTTGTATGCACTCAATGTATTAAGGGTTCGGCTGTCATAGGTCGATACGAAACAAGCAGGATGCTTTTTGAAAATTCGGCTGTAAGTGGCTATGACATGACAGTGGAAGCTGCAGTTACAAAGCTTTATTCACTTTTGAGTAAAAACTACTCTTATCAAGTGATAAGAAAATTAATGGAAGAAAATATAAAAGGTGAGCTTACAATGCATTAATAAATGTATATGTAATAAAAGAGCTTAATTTTAAATATATTTATAGGAGAATAAAATGAAATTTGTTTCATGGAATGTCAACGGTCTTAGAGCTTGCCTTGGCAAGGGGTTTATGGATGTATTTAATGATTTGGATGCGGACTTTTTTTGTGTTCAAGAAACGAAAATGCAAGAGGGTCAAGCCCAAATTGATACGCCGGGATATGACCACTATTTTAACAGTGCGGAAAAGAGGGGTTATTCCGGGACTGCGATTTTTACAAAACATAAACCTATTTCAGTACAATATGACATAGGAATCGAAGAGCACTCTCATGAGGGACGTGTTATAACGTTAGAGATGGAGAATTTTTACCTTGTGAACGTGTATACACCCAACTCAAAGGAAAAGCTTTTGAGATTAGACTATAGAATGAAATGGGAAGATGATTTTAGAGAATACCTTGTAAATCTTAAATCCAAAAAGCCTGTCGTGTTGTGTGGGGACTTAAATGTCGCTCACAACGAGATAGACCTAAAAAATCCTAAGAGCAATAGAAAAAATGCGGGCTTTTCAGATGAGGAACGTGAAAAGATATCAAGGCTTTTAGAAAGCGGGTTTATTGATACTTATAGATATTTATATCCAACTAAGGAGCAAATCTACACTTGGTGGTCATATAGGTTTAATGCAAGAAAAAATAATTCAGGATGGAGAATTGATTATTTTATTGTTTCGAGCGATATCAAGGATAAAATAAAGGATTCGATAATTCATGATGACATATTTGGAAGTGACCATTGTCCCGTAGAGCTTATTTTGGATATTTAGATTATAGATTTAAAAACAGTTACATGAAAATTTTATTTGGAAGGATTGAAATAAATGATAGAAGTAAATAATGTCACCAAATATTATGGAAGCAAAAAAGTTCTTGATAACATAAGTTTTTCGGTCGATAAAGGCGAGATATTGGGATTTTTAGGGCCCAACGGCGCAGGAAAATCTACTACTATGAACATAATCACTGGATATATATCTTCAAGCGAAGGTGAAGTATTAATAGATTCCTATGATATCTTAAAATGTCCGTTAAAGGCTAAGTCTAAAATTGGATATTTGCCGGAGATTCCTCCGCTTTACTTGGACATGACAGTAAAAGAATATCTAAGCTTTATGTTTGACTTAAAAAAAGTAAAGGAACCAAAGCAAGAGCATATCAACGAAATATGCGAACTTGTTAGGATAGATGATGTCTACAATAGAATCATTAAACATCTTTCAAAGGGATATAGGCAGCGTGTAGGTTTAGCTCAAGCGCTTTTAGGATACCCCGCTGTCATAATATTAGATGAACCTACGGTAGGCCTTGACCCTAAACAAATAATAGAAATAAGAGATTTAATAAAGGGTCTTAAAGATAGACATACGGTAATTTTGTCATCCCATATTTTATCCGAAATTCAAGCTGTATGCGATAGAGTTCTTGTTATTAATAAGGGTAAGATTGTAGCAAACGATACGCCTGAAAATCTATCTAAAAACATGGGCGAAAACAACAAGTTTATAGCTAAGATAAAGGGAGATAGGCAGGCTATATATAATGCTCTTATCGAGCTTGAAGAGGTTATTGGAGTGGATAAAATCGGCAATAGCGAAGATGATATTTTTGAATTCGAGATTACTACCTCAAATGATACTGACGCAAGACCTGTTATATTTAGAGAGATGTCTAAAGAAAATATGCAAATCCTAGAGCTAAAAAGCTCAAAGATGGATTTAGAGGACATCTTCCTAACTCTTACTGAGCAGGACGATTATGAGACTCAAGAGGATGTAGGTGAGCCTCAGGAAATTTCCGGGGAAATAGAAGAAGAAATATGGCAGGAAAAACAAGAGGAAACAAAGGAAGGACCTAAGCAAGAAATAAAAGAGGAAGCAAAGGAAGGACCTAAGCAAGAAATAAAAGAGGAAGCAAAGGAAGGACCTAAGCAAGAAGTAAAAGAGGAAGCAAAGGAAGAACCTAAGCAAGAAATAAAAAAGGAAACAAAGGAAGAACCTAAGCAAGAAACAAAGAGAGTAAATAAAAGAAAAAACAAAGCAACAACAGAAGAAAATAAACAAACAACAGTAAAGGAGAAGACAAATGAAAGCGATAATTAAAAAAGAGATATCATCATATTTTTCTTCGGCTATAGGCTATGTGTATTTAGCAATATTTTGGCTTTTTGGTGGTTTTTATTTTTTCGCCACTTCATTGTATTCTAATAACGCAAGCCTAAACTATGTATTTTATAATCTATTTACCATAGTAGCATTTTTAACTCCTATACTTACAATGAGACTTATAAGTGAAGAAAGAAAACAAAAGACAGACCAAGCACTCTTAACTTCTCCTATAAGCATAACATCTATAGTGTTTGGTAAATATATGGGAGCTTGTTCAATGTATTTGGGAGGTATATCAATAACACTTGTATATGCAATTGTTATTTCATTCTTTACAAAGCCCAATTGGCAAGTTATTATAGGAAGTTTTATTGGACTATATCTTTTGGGAATCACTCTTATAGCTATATGCATGTTTTTGTCCTCATTGACTGAAAACCAAATCATTGCAGCAATATGTGGCTTGGCAGTAGGCCTTTTCGTAATATTGTCAAACTCAATTGCAAGCGTTATTTCAGTGCCCGTTATTAGTGATTTTATTAGAGAATTTTCGTTTACTTCACACTATAATAACTTTACTATGGGTATAATCAGTTTAGTTGACGTAGTATTTTTCTTATCTATTTCAGCACTGTTTGTATTTTGCACTATACGTGTTTTTGACAAAAGAAGATTTAGTTGAAAGGAGTGTTTGGTAAATGAAAGAGAAATTTAAAGTATTTAAAGATATACGTTTTAGGCATACAACATTGGGTACGCTTATTACAATTTTTGCGATTATAGCAACTATACTTATAAATATGGGAGTATCAGCCCTTGGGGATGCACATAATCTTAATTGGGATTTAACAACCAACAAGGCTTTCAAGCTAACTGATACCTCTAAGGAGTTCATAGAAAAGTTAGATAAAGATGTAGAGATTATAGTGCTTAATACAGAGCAGAATTTTGTAGACAACGGCGAGTATTTTGCCCAAGCAAACCAAGTCCTAAAACAATATTCTCAAGTGTCAAATAAAATAAAGCTTTCGTATGTTGATATGGCAGCTAATCCCACATATGTTTCGGAATATACGGGAGAGGACTTGCAAGCTAATTCTATAGTTGTAAAATCAGGCTCAAATCATACCACACTCTCGGCTATGGATATATTTGATGTACAAACATCATACCAGGGTACTCAAATAGTGTCTTCTCAAGCAGAACAAGCAGTAAGTTCGGCTATTATGAATGTTACAAGTGATAAAAAGGTAAAGCTTTCTCTTATAACGGGCTTTGATGAGGAAGATTCTTCTTCACTTATTTCTTTGTTGGAGAAAAATAATTACGAAGTTAAGGATCAATCTATACTTACTGAAGATATAGATAAAGATTCGCAAATCGCAATCATTTATGGGCCTAAAAGGGATTATGACAAAGAAGCAATCTCTAAACTAAAGGCATATTTAGAGAACGATGGGAATTATTCAAGAAATTTATTTTATGTAGCAACTCCAAACCTTACCTCAGCCCCCAACTTAAATGAATTCTTAAAGGAATATAATATGCAAATAGGGGATGGGTTAATATACGAAACCAACACTAAAAATTTACTTAGTCTCAATAGCCCATTCTATGCTGTGTATGAGTATGCTGATTCTGAATATGCAGGCGTCGTAAAGAACACCAGTATCCCGGTTTCAATACCATATAGCCATCCTATAGAAATTTTGGATGAATTGAAGGTTACTACACTTATAGAATCCTCTTCAACTTCAGGAGTTGTACCGTCCAATGCAGACGAGAATTGGTCACCGGCAGACAGCACTAAAAAGGGTCCTATACCAGCTATGGCAATTGCGGAAACCCAAGTAGATGGCATAGAAAATCAATCCAAGGTTTTAGTATGTGGTTCAGTCGTAGCTTTTGATGATACGTTTTTATCAAGGGGTGCACTAAACAACTCTTCTTACGCATTGGGAGTGTTTAATAAACTAACGCATCAAGAAAATACAATTCAAATAGAATCTAAGTCATTGGAAGGCCAAGAACTTGGAGCAAGTGCCTATCAAGCAGCAGTTATAGGAATTATATTTACATTTGTATTACCAATAATTGTTGCAATTGCAGGCATCGTTGTATGGGCTAAAAGGAAGAATAAATAAATTAAATATATTATAAATTTAAAGGTATCGTAGATTAAGTACGATACCTTTTTTCTTATACATTTAAATAAATAATGTATTATGTTCCATAATTTGCATTGTGTGTTGTTTTATGGTATAATATTATATTATTTTGCGATCTTATTGATAAATTAGGTGTGCAAAGGAACCTTTGGTTTTAGGTTCTTTTTCTTTTTATTATAAATACTTTTAGGGGGATTTGATGAGGATTGTTAATGATTGCTTAGAAACTATAGATTCTTGGGTTTGGGGCCCTATATTGATAGTTTTGATATTGTTTGTTGGTGTTTATTATTCATGTAGGCTTAAGTTTTTTCAAATTAAGTATTTGCCAAAGGCTTTTAAGTTTATGCTCAAGGACGAGGAAGGTTCAAGCGGGGAAGTTTCAAGTTTTGCGGCGCTTTGTACTACTTTGTCGGCCACAATAGGTACGGGAAATATAGTAGGTGTTGCGACAGCTATTTCTTTAGGCGGACCCGGTGCACTCTTTTGGATGTGTGTAGCAGCATTTTTTGGTATGGCCACAAAATATGCTGAGGGATTGCTTTCAGTAAAATACAGACACATAGACGAAGACAACCATGTTTTAGGTGGAGCCTTTTATTATATAGAACATGGAATGGGCAAGAAATATATTTGGCTTGCTAAGCTTTTTGCTTTTTTTGGTGCAGTAGTTGCTGTGTGCGGTATAGGTACTCTAGCGCAGTCAAACGGCATAGTAGGTGCTGTTGGCGGATTGGTTGACCCCAATAATTCTTATGTGTTTTCAATATTTTCAAAACATATATCTATAGTTGCA
>CAKSRC010000055.1 GCA_934486915.1 uncultured Eubacteriales bacterium | reverse complement strand
TATATCTTCTTTTATGTTTTGTCGACGTTCAAGGGCTAAGTCTGTCCTAAAATTCATTTTATCAACTCCCACAAAATTTAGTATTAACTAAATAAAGTAAAGCTATTCCATAAAAGAAAAAAACCTCCCCCAAACTATGATGGGGGAGGTTTTTTAGTGATAATCCTTTTACACAAATTTATAACCTAAAAATCATTATTCATCGAATTCACCAAATAACCATTTTTCACTAACATTTAGCACCTTACAAAAGCACATCAACTCGTAGTCTGTAACAATTCTTTTATCAAGTTCAATTTTACTTATTGCCTGTTGATCTATTGACACTCCCAGTACCTGCATCTTAATAGCAAGGTCTTGCTGAGATAGGTTTAATCTCATTCTTGCTTCAGCCAAACGTTTAAATATGATATTCTTATGATTTTGATATTTTATTGTTTTCAATGTTTTACACCTCATTAATGTAATATCATTATTGACAATAACACTTATGAGTTGTATAATTACATCAATGAAACGTGAAAACCACAAATATAGTATATACTCAAAATAAAACTCGTCTCTTTTGAGTCTTAATTGCTAAAACTGTTTAAGAACGATAAGATAGACTTTAACTGATTGTCATTTAAAGTTTTTAGCCTTTCATTTATATTGGTGATTAGTTCGGGACTTTCATTTTGTTCGTCAAAAAATTCAGAAGGTGATACCTCTAAATATTCACATATATACAAGAACATTTTCATTGATGGAAGCGATTTATGGTTTTCTATTTGATTAATATAATTTCCGCCTTGACCGAGTGAAAGACTCATATCGCGTGCAGATATACCCTTTTTATATCTAAGTTTTCCTATTCTGTCGCCAATATACTTTTCTTCCACTCTTACTCGCCTCCTATATAACTATTATAAAATTCATTATTATAATAATTGAACATTTAATCGTTAAAATACATTGACATTAACTTTTAAATCGTTTAAAATTATTATGCTTTATAATAATTAAAGTTTATAAAAGGTTATTTAAAAGGGTGAAAATTAATGGAACATTTAGAAGGAACGTATGAATTTCAATACATACACAACAATCAAGATCTAACATCTAACTTAAGAAAATTTAGAAATAATATTGCAATGTCTCAAAAGCAGGTTGCAAGTATTCTTGATATTGAAAGGTCAACCTACACATACTATGAACATGGCAAAACCTTGCCAAACATATTTACTTTACTCAAGATATCTAAGATATTTAAAGTGCATATATTCTATTTATTAGCTAAAGACGGTTATAATTTATATATTAAAAACAGCAACAGTGATAATGCGCAGGAGGCAACATAATTTTGACTTATTGCCTACAAAGTACCTATTGTTTATGATACAATATTAAAGTACAATATTTTTTTTGGAGGCTTTATGAACAACCTTTCTAATATATCAACGATTAAAGATATTCTAAAAAATTATGGCTTTAATTTTTCTAAATCTCTAGGCCAAAATTTTCTAATAAATCCAAGTGTATGCCCTAAAATGGCGGAAAACTGCGGTGTTTCCAAAGAGGGTGGAGTATTGGAGGTAGGCCCTGGGATTGGAGTATTGACCTATGAACTCGCCCAAAGGGCTAAAAAAGTTGTATCGATAGAACTTGATAAAAGTCTTTTACCCGTCCTTGACGAAACTTTAAGCGACTTCGACAATATAAAAATTATTAATGGAGATATCCTTAAAATCGATATTAAAAAAATTCTAAAAGAAGAATTTGGCGATATGCCCGTGTTTGTGTGCGCAAATTTGCCATATTACATAACTTCTCCCGTAATCATGAGGTTTTTGGAGGAGGAACTCCCCATAGAGAGTCTAACCGTCATGGTTCAAAAGGAAGCAGCAGACCGCATATGTGCTCGTCCTGGCAGTCGAGAGGCAGGAGCTATAAGTGTCGCCATAAGTTACTATGCCGAGCCACAAATATTATTTCAAGTATCAAAGGGCAGTTTCATGCCTGCACCTAAGGTTGATTCTTCAGTAATAAAACTCAATATACTAAAAAAACCTCCAGTGGAGGTAAAAAACAAAGAATTATTATTTAAGGTTATAAAAGCAGGATTTTCACAAAGACGTAAAACCATGCAAAACTGTTTAGCTTCTTACTTTAATATAGAAAAGGAAGCTATAGTAGACATTTTGGCAAAGGGTAATATGGATCCAAGAGTAAGGGCTGAAAAACTTACCTTGAAAGATTTTGCGTTTATTGCGGACAATATAGGTAACTTAGTTTGATTACAAAGCAAAATCACCAGCTGCAACTGATGATTTTGTGAAAACTTAGTCTAAAATTAATTGCATTCGCCATATGCACGGCTGACAATCTATATTCGAGAATCAGTCCTATTAACTTTATTCAACTGATTATAATTTTCAATTTAAACTATAAACAATTATATAACTAAATAATATATCGAAAACAAGTAATTTTAATTATTTTAGAAAACACAAAAACTTTGACTAGTAGAAATCTTAATAAATACATTGTTTCTTATTAAAACTACAATTTATTCACTATTATCATACTAAATATACTAATCCATAATAGCTTGTATTATAATTAGTAATGCTTTTAATATAATTGTGAGAGCCTTACAAAGACCAGACGATATAGCTAAAGCAAGCATCTCTACCCCTTCTTTTCCTAATGTTACTATGGGGACTTTATGATACTAGCCCCCATAAAGTCGAAGTATATAATATTTTGGACTTTCCAAAAGAATCTAATAAAATTAATAATAATTACCACCAAATCATATGATTAATTTTACATATTAAAGAATTTAAAAAGGCTACCTAAAAACTGACAAAGGTCCTTAAGTACACCAAATAACGAAGACCAACTCCATGATAACATGATCATTAGCGCTGACATATAATCACTTCCTTTTTATTATAAAAACGAACTAAATTCAAGTAACTGGCTGATATTTTAATTTTCAACCTGCAAGTTCTGAGGATATCATTTGAAGAATCTCAATTAAAACATCCAAGATTTTTACCCAGTCAATTGAAGCCACCACCAATTCCAACATAATATTACCCCTTTTCCAAAAACAAATAACCGTTCGTTACTTTACAATTGATAAATTCACCAAAATATTACATCTTGACTTTTTCATCACCCCCCAATAGGCTTGTTTATATTATTATATTACAGTAAAAGGAGAATTGTTCGTGCAATTATACTTTCAAAATACATTTATTTACATAACGTTTCCTTTTCTGCAATATTATTGTAACCCTAACAACAAGAGTTGTCAATGATTTTTTAAAACAAATATAATATTTTAATAAAAGAGTATCAACAATAATTGTGTATTGTGCATATGTATTAATATTTAGGTGATAAACGTTGCTTTAAGCCTTGCATCATAGTGCATTTTATATAATTTATATTTAAATAAATATAAATTATATGTTAATATTGCACGTATAGATGCTTTTTTAAAAAAATGTGATATTTTCTATTGACACAAAAACAGATTTATGCTATAATTTTAATTGTAGTTACTCGCTGGTGTGGCGGAATAGGCAGACGCAAGGGACTTAAAATCCCTCGGTGGCGACACCGTGCCGGTTCAAGTCCGGCCACCAGCACCATGTAACCCCTATAAGGTTTTTTACTATATGTCAGCCGTGCCCATATATTGAGCACGGCTTTTATTTCATATCTCTTAAATTATTCATATTAAATATAACCCCCGCACTCTTCATTGGGTGCGGGGGTTTTGATGTATCAGTATATAATTTATTTAAGAGTGTATACCATCTTTAAAAATATCTTCAATTAATCTCTTTGAAAAACCCCCTATTTTTAAACCATGATTAAACATAACCTCACATAGTTTATAACAGTAATCATCGAAGGCATCGTTTAAGTCATAGGTTAAGTTTTCATCATAAACATAATTTGTATTATCTTTTTGATTTTTATCTTCCATTTCTTTTATAAGCCTAGAAGTATCATTTATTCTCTCCATACAATGGTAACATGCACCCTCTTGTCTCCAAACCTCATCCTTTATAAATCCGCTTAATGTTTTTGCTAAACCATTAAGTTTTGTTAAATTATATTGTCCTATGCTTAAATAGTAAACCGTTTCAAATAATTCATTAGAATTATATTCTTCATAATTCAACTCATGGCAATTTTCATTTTTCATCTTATATAATCCTCCTAACTTTATTGAGTTAATTATATATTAAGAAGATAAATAAATCAACTCAAAAGAGTTAAGTTTTTTAATATTTATGGGATAGGATAAAACTAACTCTTTTTAGTTAGGATGATTTTAATGAATATTGGCACAGCTGTAAAAATGAGAATACTCGAATTATGCAGTGAGAACGGTATAACTGTCAATAAACTTGGTACAATCAGTGGTGTTACACAATCTACAATAAATAATATCGTGAGTGGACGGAATAATAGTACTACCATTTCCACAATAAAAAAGTTATGCGATGGGCTTGAGATATCGATTATGGATTTCTTTAACTCTCCTCTATTTGAAAATCTAGAGCAAGAGGTTAAGTAATTAGCAAATGATTTCATATCTCTTAAATTATTCATATTAAATATAACCCCCGCACTCTTCATTGGGTGCGGGGGTTTATTATGTCAAGCAAGTTGACAACCATAGGAATTAGATTTATAATATTACCAATAAATATAAAAATGGCCTGCAAGGGTAGTATCGCTTGCAAGTCATAAAAAATCTATTATAGGGGGTTGATTCGTGAAAATTAGAAGTTTATTAAACAGGAAATTTAATTAGTGGATTCCCTTCTACTTAAAAATAAATACCGCAGGTAGGACTGTCGCGCTCGCAACACGCAGCCCCTGCTTCGGGTGGAAAGAGCACCTTACACAACCGGAAATCCGGCACCAACGGTAGATTTAATTATACTATACCCCTACCCTTATTTCAAGAGGACTAACATTGGGGCAAGTCACAAGACAATTTGCACTTTGGTGTTTGGACGAAGGATTCCAATATTTGCATCACTTTTTGTGGAATACAGTCGTGCGTAAGGTCAATACATTAATTTGTACACCTCGTGCGGCTATTTTATTTTTTGAGGGGGATCCGGGCAGTGCGGGCTCTCCAAATTTTTGGGGGCTCCGTATCTCGCCTAAACCCCAATTTCACAGGAGGTTGAAATATATTATGAGCACTTTTTTGTGTTTATCACCTTGGCGTATGTGTATAAATTGCCTTTTTCACTCAAATTTTGGGTGCGACGAAGGTGCAGGACAAGGTCCTGCTATGCAAACATTTTGCAGTTTATCTAACAATGGTGCAGGACAGTGAAAGAGTACATATCCTCAAGAGAGGAACTCGCCCGAAGATTGAGGCATATTCGTATATATTGGGACTATAGTCAACTACAAATCTCAAACTACCTTGGTTTAGAGAGGTCGACTTATTCCTATTACGAAGCTTCTAAAACATTACCAAACATTTTTATGTTAATTAGACTTAGTTATTTCTACAACATAGATTTAGGATATTTTATCGATAACGACAACAATGAATTTACAAAGGAACTTATTGGTTTCGACGACAAAATTAAGTCTATCGAAGATTAATTTTAAAACCTCCCC
>CAKSRC010000054.1 GCA_934486915.1 uncultured Eubacteriales bacterium | reverse complement strand
CATCTAATCCTTCTAATTCTTCTAATCCTTCCAATCCTTCTAACTCATCCAATACCTCAAATACATCTGATGCATCAAATACCCCCAATACATCTACTTCGTCAGGTTCATCAGATAATACTGGATCTCCAACTACGGGAAACACATCCAGTCCTTCAAGTACATCAACAAATGTAGGTGGAACAACATCCAATCAATCCGGAAGTGATAACGGATATGACAGCTATAGTTCCGCTCAAGCAACCGGTGAACGATCCAGAATTATACTATCAATTATAGGTGGAATATATATAATATCATTATGCAGCTTGATTGTATTAAGAAAGCGCATAAAAAAGAGTAAATAATATTTAAAACCTTCAGTTATTATACTGAAGGTTTTATTTTTGTTTGATTTAGGGTTATAATTATTAAAAGGTGTGATAAATATGTCTTATAACAACTTAACTGCTAAAAGTAATTATAAACTCTCTAAAGAGTGTATATCTAAAAATTTGGAAAGTTCATTCATTGGAAAAAACATATATATTTTTGACAGCATAAATTCTACTAATTCCAAGGCTATAATTGAAGCAAATAATAATGCTAAGGACGGAAGTGTATTTATAGCCGAATATCAATCTGCGGGTAATGGGCGAATTGGCAGGTCGTGGTTTTCAGAAAAAAACAAGGATGTCCTAATGTCTATACTTTTATACCCCAATCTTCAAAATAAAGATATTTCAAAATTAACTTTAATTGCCGGCCTTTCTATATGTAAGATTCTTATAGAAGAGTTTTCCTTGGATTGTAAATTAAAATGGCCTAATGATATTATTATTGGTAAAAAAAAGCTTTGTGGAATTTTAACTAAATCCTTAATTTCGGATAAAAAACCACAAGCAGTAGTAATAGGAATAGGTTTAAACGTAAATTCAAAAAATTACCCATTAGAGTTAAGCCACAAAGCAACATCAATCTCTTTAGAAAGCGGATATCTAATAGACAGATCCAAACTAATAGCACAAATTCTAAATCGATTTGAAGCCTATTATCTTTCTTTTTTAAGTAACCCTATAATTCCATATGAATATAATGAGCTGTGCATTAGCCTAAATAGGAACGTATCCTTTTTTAAAGACGGAAAAAAGATAAACGGCAAGGCTGTTTCTATTGATAGCTTTGGAAACCTGCTTATAAAAACCAATAACAAAATTTTTGCAGTAGGTTCAAACGAGGTAACCGTTCAGGGAATATATTAATTTTGTTAATTAATGTCGGTTGAAATATCATCCAAAAAAGTATATAATAATATTATTATTGTATTAAGTTACTATGTTATCATTTAGGAGATGTTTAATATTGAAAATATTAGTAGAAACCTCTGCTAGGCACGTTCATATATCAGAAAAAGATTTGTATGCTCTTTTTGGAGATGGTGCAAAACTTGAAATAAAAAAAGAGTTGTCCCAACCATCTCAGTTTGTATCCTTTCAAAAGGTAGATATTATTGGCCCTAAGGGAGAAATAAAAGGAGTTTCCCTAATGGGTCCCACAAGAGAAAGAACACAAGTAGAAGTTTCACTTACTGATGCAAGAAAACTTGGCATACCGACTGAAGTTAGAAAATCCGGTGATATTGATAGTACCAACGGTTGCAAGCTTGTAGGCCCTAACGGAGAAATTGATATTCCATGCGGTGTAATAGCAGCAAAACGTCATATACACTTAGATCCTAAGTCCGCTGATGAATATAACTTAAAAGATCAAGACATTGTATCCGTAAAAATTCCAACGCCAAATCGTTCTTTAATATTTGATGATGTTTTTGTAAGAGTAAGTGAAAAATTTTCCCCTGCTATGCATATAGATACGGATGAATCAAATGCAGCAGGAATCACTGGTCAAGTTTATGGTGAAATTATAAAATAATAATTCAAAAGGGAGATGTTATGATTCTCCCTATTTAAATTTATTTTTAGATGTCGAATTTTGAATTTTTATAAGCATATACCACTAATACAAAATTATATTTTTTAATAATAGGACGGAAATTATAATATGGATATGAATTTAGACTTTATTAACCTAAGAGATAAACTTATTTCAAGGGAATTCAATCAAATGAATCCGGTGCAAAAAAATGCTATCTTTAATATTGATGGACCACTATTAATATTAGCCGGTGCAGGAACAGGTAAAACTACGGTAATTATAAATCGTATAGCTAATATGGTAATGTTTGGCCATGCATATAATAGCAGCATCGCACCCAATAACATCACTAATTTAGATATGTCAACATTAATAGATTGTCTTAACAGCAATCGTATACTCCCGGAAGCTTTAAAAGATAAACTCGCCATAGATAAGGTTAACCCTTCCAATATCCTTGCAATTACCTTTACTAACAAAGCCGCTAAGGAATTAAAAGAAAGACTTTATACACGACTTTCTGACCAAGCCTCTGAAATATGGGCATCTACATTTCATTCCACATGTGCAAGAATATTAAGATGTTTTGCTAATAAAATAGGATACAGCAATCACTTCGCTATCTATGATACAAATGATGTTAAAAGTCTTATAAAAGAGTGTTTAAAACACTTAGATATACAAACTCAAAAATTCGATTATAGATATGTAATAAATCAAATTTCAAATGCTAAAAATAACTTTATTTCTCCAGACAAATATTTAGAATCAGCAAGAGGAAATAACATTCTCGAGCAAACTGCCAAAATATATCAACTATATCAAAAAAAGCTAAAGCTTTCAGACGCTATGGACTTTGATGACCTTATATGCAATACTATAAAGCTTTTTGAAGCAGAACCGTCTATATTAGAACATTATCAAAATAAGTTTAAATACATATTAGTCGATGAATATCAAGATACTAATTATGTTCAATATCTATTAATAAAAATGCTTGCTAAGCACCAAAATTTATGCGTTGTCGGCGATGATGACCAAAGTATATACAAGTTTAGAGGTGCTACCATCGAAAATATTATGAACTTCGAGAAAACCTTCCCAAATGCTAAGGTTATAAAGTTAGAGCAAAACTATCGTTCAACTCAAAATATTTTAGATGCAGCCAACTCGGTTATTAAACACAATCCGTCGAGAAAAGGGAAAACTCTTTGGACTTCCCAGGCCGTTGGCGATAAAATTACTGTACACACTGCATACAACGAAATAGATGAGGCTAATTATATAGTAAATACAATTTTGGACAATATAGCCTTTGGAAAAAAATACTCGGATTTCGCTATACTATACAGAAACAACTCTCAGTCCAATACTCTTGAACGAACATTTGTAAAATCGGGTATTCCCTATAGGATACTTGGCGGAGTAAGATTCTACGAAAGAAAAGAAGTAAAGGATATGCTTGCTTATTTAAGCGTCATAAGCAATCCTGAGGACGAAGTAAGATTAAAACGTATTATAAACACCCCAAGAAGATCAATAGGTGATAAAACAGTAAGCGAAATTACCGAGCTCGCCCTAGAAAAAGGCCTATCTACAATTGATATAATAAGAAATGCCGACAAATACCCCGACACCATAAGAGTCCCAGAAAAATTCCTAAAATTCGCAAATATTATTGATAGTCTAATAGAAATTAAAAATGATCCTAATACTTCCATAAGTCAACTTTACTCTATGCTTATAGATAAAACCCAATATAAAGAGTATTTGCTTCAGGACCAAAAGGAAGGCCCCGCAAGGCTTGAAAATATAAATGAACTTGCGTCAAATATTATAAATTATGAAACAGAAAACGGTGAAAACGCAACACTTGAGGGATTCTTAGAAGAAGTCTCACTAATGACAGATGTCGATAACTATAACCAAAGCGCTGATGCCGTTGTTATGATGACCATGCACTCATCAAAGGGTCTTGAATTCCCTGTCGTCTTTTTACCAGGCTTTGAAGACGGAATTTTCCCAAGTATTCAAGCTATTTATGAGCCTGAAGAAATTGAGGAAGAGCGCCGTTTAGCTTATGTTGCAATTACAAGAGCTAAACAAAAGTTATACATATTAAATGCCGACAGGCGAATGATATATGGCATGACATCAAGGAATAAACAATCAAGGTTTACTTTAGAAATCGATCCAAATCTAGTTGAGTTTTCAAGATCCAGGGGATGGAAAAAGCCGGATTCTGACTTTAAAATGCCAAAAACCTCAAAAGAAATCAGAGAAAACTCCATTAATTCAGCTAAGCAGTTTGGTGGCGTACATAAATATAAACTGGACAAGGAAATCGATTATTCGGTAGGAGATTTCGTTAGCCATAAAGTATTTGGCAGCGGAAAAGTTATGAAAGTCACTCCCATGGGCAATGACCACCTTTTAGAGATAGAATTTGATAAAGCAGGGCTTAAAAAGATTATGTCCAATTATTCAAAATTAGAAAAAATATAAACTAAGTAACATTAACCCCAAATTCACCATAAGATGTATTGAAAACAATTTCCTTTACTTATAGATAGGAGGACTTCTTATGGCTGATAGCGGTTTCGAAAGAAATTACCAAGATAATTCAGACCAAGGATGCTTTAAAGAAGCAGTTTGTATAGATGCATATAGAGTGTATGATTCTTGTGCTGATAAAGATTGTTTGGAAGATTTAAAAGTTTATTTCACGGAATGCAGTCAAAATACAATTGATCAGGCTTGTAACGTTAGGTTACGTGATGTTGATGTTTGTACTGTATACATTGATTTAGAGCCGGTAGCTTTTCACAAAGGATTTTATTCTGTCGATATGACATTTTTCTTTGAAGTATCATTGGATGTATTCCTAGCTCCCGCAGCTTTACCAATTCAAGTTACTGGATTATCAATCTTTAATAAAAAGGTAATCTTATACGGCAGCGAAGGTAATGTTAAAGTATATAGTTCAGACTATGCCTTTGAGGAATTAGATAATCAAAATGCTCCTGTAAAGAATTTACCAAAGGCAACTGTCCAAGTTGCAGAACCAATAGGCTTAGCAGTTCGTCTTTGCGAAATGAAACAACATTGTAAACCCGAATGCAGAATACCTTCCTGCATTTGCAAGAAATACGGCGGAGATTTCTCGTGTAAGGGCGGATGCAAAACAGTATATGTTACTATAGGCCTATTCACTATCGTTCAAATCGAACGCAATGTCCAAATGCTTATACCTTCATATGATTTTTGTATCCCAGAAAAGGAATGTGTAACCACTTCCGATAATCCTTGCGAACTATTTAGTAAAATAGACTTCCCAACTGATGAGTTTTTCCCGCCAAAAATAACAGACTTAGATAATCCTTCATGTGGATGTCATCGTCACAAACCAACTTGTTAAAATAATATTGCTAATTTTACTACCATTCTTTTGGATAAAATAAATTAAAAAGCCTCGGGTGATACTTTGTACATCATTCGAGGTTTTTATAGTCTTTTTAAGATTGTTATAACTAAATAACGGCCGAGTTTATAAAAACTCGACCGTTATTTTTAATGATGATGGTGATGATGAGATACACTTGGTACATTTTTTATAACACAATTTACTTCGCCACAGTGCTCATTTTCAAATTCTACTTCCACTGTGGTATGGACTACACCATGCTCTGCAAATTCATCCTTTACATATTTCTTTATTGATGATATCTCTTCTTGATTAGCACCATCTTTAACTACGATATGTAGTGTGGCATATTTGTTAATTGAATCCAACGTCCATAGATGAAAATGATGCATATCAATAATTGATGGATTTTCTAATATCTCAGCCTTTACGCCATCAAAATCAAATTCAGGCGCCTTTTCAAGAAAGACTTCAAATATCTTTCTTAAATTTTTAAATACGTTAAATAATATAAAACAAGAAATTAAAATTGACAATATAGGATCTAATATTGGTAAATCAAAGATCTTCATAAATACACTGCATATTAAAACAGATGCCCAGCCTAAAACATCTTCAAGCAAGTGAAGACTTACTGTCCTTTCGCTTATAGCTTC
>CAKSRC010000053.1 GCA_934486915.1 uncultured Eubacteriales bacterium | reverse complement strand
GGGTACCGCCGTGGCGCAAAGCGCTAAACTTAAACCTACACTTAATAACTTCTTGCTTAAACATCCTTTCATGATTGTAACCTCCTTTGGGTTCAAAATTTTCTACTATATACCACAAGCCGCATTGCTATTGAATCTAAGTCTTAGCAGTGCGGCTCGATTTAAATAAGTAGTTATATTAGGGCCTTTTGCACTAAATACTACTTGAGTTTTCCTGCTAAGACTTTTTTCTATAATACCGATGTTAATACTACCCTCCTTTCTCAATTTTTTACAGAAAGCTCAGGAAATATTACACTTTCCCTTTATTTTCTACTATTATCTTATACCTAAATTTTATTTTTGTCAATAGTTTTGTAAAATTTTTTGGACTAAAATCCATTTTTGTAAATTTCAACGAACAAATGATAGTAATTTTTTACTTTATTTTTAACATAAAATGTTGTATAATTATTTACATATGCATTAAAATCGTAGAATATAATGTATATATATTTACCTAGATACTTAGTGAAGTGGATGTGTTCTAATGAATGAAAAAGCAGCTACAAGGACAAAGCAATCGTTCTTGCACGGAGCTTTAATATTATCTATAAGCATGGCTGTCGTTAAAATAATGGGAGCCCTTTTCAAAATTAATCTTGCAGGAATCCTAACCGCAGAGGGAAATGGATATTTTTCAAGTGCGTATGAGCTTTATAACCCATTAGCCGCACTTGCGACAGCAGGTTTTCCAATAGCAATATCAAGGATGGTATCAGAAAACATTGCTAAAGGCCGATTCCGCGACGTAAGGAGAATACATAGGGTATCGATTCCCATATTTTTTTTGACAGGCTCGTTGGGCGTTATAGCAATGATATTAAGTACATTTATATATGGAAAAGCCGTAAATGCCACTGAAGTAAACTATGCAACCTTTGCCTTGGCTCCTACTATTTTATTTGTTTGCTTGATGTCAATATATCGAGGCTATTACGAAGGTCTAAGAAACATGACACCTACTGCAATTTCAGAAATTATAGAGGCTGTTTGCAAATTATTTCTTGGCCTTGGATTAGCCTACGGCGTTATCGCATATGGCATGCATGAATACAAAATTCACGGCACAGTCTTTGGAAAAGCCTATCAAACCGAAGAGCTTGCAAGAAATGCTACCTTACCATTTGCCGCAGCAGGTGGAATATTGGGTATATCCATTGGCGCGTTGACAGGTTTCCTATATTTATTAATTAGATTTAAAACTAAAGGAGACGGCATCACAAGGCAAGAATTAGTTCACGCGCCCAAGGCGCGACCATATTCAAGAATAGTCAAGTCTTTAATTCGTATAGCCGTCCCCGTTGGTCTTGGCGCTGTAATAATGAATTTGGCAGGTTTTATAGACTCAACTTTAGTCTTAAGAAGGCTTAACGATATAATGTCAAATAATCCTTTAGCTCTTTTAAACAGCTATTCCGGTCTTATAAGTGAGGATATAGTTTCAAGGGGCAAAGTTCACGTCTTTTTATTTGGATGCTACTCCTACTCTCTAACTATTATAATGCTTATCTCCGGCATTACCCAAGTATTTTCTATAAGTGCCCTACCGTCCGTCACATCCGCATGGGCAGAAGGCAACTTTAAAAAGTTAAAGGATAACATGGAGGTTGTGTTGCGAGTTACTACTTTGGTTACTATCCCGTCAGGTTTAGGCCTTGTTGCTTTAGCTCACCCCATAATGAACCTTCTATATGGTCAACAATGTACGCCAAGCGAAGTGAACATAGCTTCTAGTGTTTTAATAATGCTTGCTGTCGGCACTATTTTTGCCTCAACCAGTACCCCTATTTGTAGTATGCTCCAGGCCGTAGGCAGAGTCGACCTACCGGTTAAATTACTAGCAATTGGCATGACTATAAAGATAATTATAAACTATATACTTGTAGGCATCCCCCAAATAAATATTCAAGGCGCCGGTGTTGGAACCTTAGCTTGTTATTTATTTGTCACGGTTGTGGCACTTTATCATTTATGCAAAGAAACCCAAATGATACCTAATTTCGTATCCGTCTTTATAAAACCTCTCTTAGCAGGGATTGCTTGTGCATTGGCCGCTTATTTGTCTTGCGACATTTTATCCCACTTTATTTCTCAAAATATAGCTACAATTTTAGCTATATTTATTGCGATTATAGTTTACATTATTGCATTATTTTTATTCAAAGCAATAACTACAAAAGACATTCTATCTTTACCTAAAGGAGATAAAATTGTTAGAGTTCTAAAAAAACGAAAATTATTATAAACTCACTTGACATAATTTAAAAGTATAATTATAATATAAATTATCCAAAAATTGGGGAGCTGACTTTTCGGCTGAGAATAGGTATTTCCTTAAACCCTTACACCTGATCCGGGTAATTCCGGCGTAGGAAAAATATTAATTTTGATTTATGAAAAGTCAATGTTTTGTTTTTTTGCCGCCGTTTGGGCGGCTTTTTTGTTACAAAAAATTAAAAGTTAGAAAGAAGGCGAAATTTTGAAACGCATTATTTATAAAATTGCCCCCTTAATTTTTATAATACTAATACTAATTTTATGGTCTTTCATTTCTTACTCGAATATGCTACCAAGCTTTATGCTACCATCACCTACAAATGTCTTATATGCTTTTTTCAATGATTTTGGAGTGATCACTTCCAATCTATCTACTACACTGTTTGAAGCCTTTGTAGGTCTTTCCATTGCAGTGATATTCTCTTTCCTCACATCTTTTATAATGGATAGATTCAATTTCTTGTATAGGTCAATCTATCCTATACTAATAATCACTCAAACTGTTCCAACCGTCGCAATAGCACCAATACTTGTTTTATGGTTTGGATATGACATGACTCCTAAAATCATATTAATAGTAGTCTCCTGCTTCTTTCCTATTACTGTTTCACTTTTAAATGGTTTTAAAAGTGTAGATAAAGAGCAAATTAACCTTTTTAGAAGTATGGGTGCCTCTAAATTCGACATTTTTCTTAGATTAAAGTTACCATTTTCTATGATAAGCTTTTTTAGTGGATTTAAAATAGCCGTATCCTATTCCGTTGTAGGCGCTGTCATAGCCGAGTGGCTGGGCGGATATAAAGGACTTGGGGTATATATGATAAGGGCTAAAAAGTCCTATGAATTTGATAAAATGTTTGCAGTTATAATACTTATTTCATTAATAAGCCTTTTACTTGTCGTCTTGGTTGATATAATCCAAAAAACTTTAATGCCATGGCTAAAATCTAATAACATTAGAGAAAGGCAATGCTGATATGTATAAAAAATTAATCACACTTATTCTATTGATAATAGCACTATTTTTCTTGTCATCCTGCTCTAAGAATCAACACAACATAGAAACCGTTAATTTAGTACTTGATTGGACACCAAATACAAACCACACTGGAATATATGTCGCTAAAGAACTGGGACTTTTTCAAGAAAACAACTTAAACGTAAACATAGTCCAACCGCCTGAAGACGCCTCTATTGTCCTGGTTGGATCGGGAAATGCTCAATTTTGTATAAGTTTTCAAGACTCTTTCGCAATGGCATTGACATCTAATACGCCCGTGCCTGCCACAGCCGTAGCCACGATATTAAAGCACAACACCTCCGGGATACTCTCCAAAAGCGAAAGCAACATACTCTCTCCAAAGGACCTAGAAGGAAAAATATACTCAAGCTGGAACTCTCCTATAGAATTAGCTATGTTAAAGAACATAGTAAAAAAAGACTTAGGTAATTTTGAGTACATAGATATAGTCCCAAACTCCACGGCGGACGCTGCCTCTGCTCTATTGAGCGGTATAGACGCTGCAAGTGCATATTATGGCTGGGACGTAATGGCTTCAAGGGTCAACAACATCGACACTAACTTCTTTAGATTCGCCGACATCGACCCAACTCTTGATTTTTATGCCCCCATAATCATCGCAAACAACAACTATCTTAAAGAAAAACCTGAAATCGCAAGGAAATTTTTAAAATGCCTGGATCAAGGATACAATTATTGTATAGACAATCCTATAGAGTCTGCAGAAATACTTCTAAAACACAATCCTGAGTTAAATAGAAATTTGGTAATTAACAGTCAAATATGGTTGTCGACCCAATACAAAGCCGAGGATGAATATTGGGGAACCATAGATAAAGATAGATGGTCGAAATATTTTGAATGGCTATACAAAGAAAATCTCATCTCAAAAGACCTGAAAAGTGAGGGTTTTACCAACGATTACTTAAATTTAGGAAGTGATTAACATTATCTTAGAAGCTTTAAACATTTCAAAATCATACGATAACGTAAAAATTGTCGACGGAATAAATATTAGTTTGACAAATGGAGAAGTCGTATCACTGCTTGGGGAAAGTGGTTGCGGCAAAAGTACTATCTTAAATATACTTGCTGGTCTTGAAGGGCCTGATAGCGGAAAGGTCCTAATATGCGGCGAGGACACTACCTTAAAGGTTGGAAAAGTAAGCTATATGCCCCAAAGGGACTTATTGCTTCCATACAAAAACATAATAGACAATGTCTCACTGCCGCTTGTCTTGAAAGGCGAGAAAAAAAGTCTTGCACGAAAAAAAGCCCTGCCGCTTTTTAAGGCATTCTCATTAGAAGGCTGCGAGTATAAATATCCCAACGAATTATCCGGCGGGATGAGGCAGCGAGCTGCATTTCTTAGAACCTACCTTTGTTCAAACAACATCTTCCTTCTCGACGAACCCTTTAGTGCATTGGATGCTATTACAAAATCTAAAATGCATAGATGGTACTTGGAATTAATCGGTAAAATGAGTATCTCGACTGTCTTGGTGACTCACGACATAGACGAAGCTATATATTTATCAAATCGTATCTACATAATCAAGGGTCGGCCTGCGAGGATTGTCGACGAAATCAATATAGAAACCTCGTCACTTAGCGATCTTAACGAATCATTTTTGCATTACAAAAATCGTATTTTACAAATACTTTCATCATGACAAAAAAAGAGAGCCCACAAGGAGCTCTCCATTTTATTGCTGTTAATGTTTATGGGTTTGACTGCTGTACGTCTGGGTCTTGCAATGTTGCGGTTACTACGCCAAAGGTTTGATTTTGTAGGTCTTCAACGCCTGTGATTTTGTCTCCAAAGGAGGTTGTAACGAATGTTTCCTCTATTACTGTGCCGTTTTTGCCGCTCGCGGCATACTCGTCGCTTACCTGGAACTCTAAAACTACATTTATGTTTCCACTTGAACTATTAGTTACCTTTATCCTGTCTGCGTTGGTTGCGGTGGCTTTCCATAACGGTTTATTTCCATTTTGAACCCATTTTGCGTTGTATTCATAGGTTAGGGAACTCCACTCGATTATAACTAGGACATATTCTAATTTTATTGCATTCTTAACAAACCTTGTTTGGTTTATATAAGCATTTGCATCGCCCTCACCTAAGCCTAGCTGGCTATATTCGTTGTCGCTTGCGACCCAAAGTTTTGGTTCACCATTAGCATAGGATTTTACCACCACTGTGGATACTTACTGCCAGCTACCGCTGTTGCAAGTGCTTCGTCTGCCCTTATCACTGCTGTGTGATTAGCACCGCAGGCTATATCGATAACATCACTGATTTCGGCGCCTGTGTTGTCTATACACTGTGTAAATGTCGTGGTTTTGGGTAATTCATCGCTTGTTTTATTAATACCAAGCTGGCCATAGTTATTTTGTCTCGTAAACCAAGCAGAGCCGTCCCCCTTTATTGCTACAGTATGGGACTCCTCAGCAGCAACCTTTGGGGGTACACCTCCCCCGCTGCAGCGGAGGCGAGCGAAACCATGGGCGTCGCCATGACGCAAAGTGTAAAGCTCAAAACCAAGCTTATTAGTTTTTTTCCTATATGTCCTTTTATTTTTTAATCTCCTTATCTTATGCTTTTTATTGCTATCCTATATCTAAAATTGCTTTTTGTCAACATCTTGTGTGAAAATTTTTAGCCTAAAACCCATCTTGCACAACAAAAAAACTGCACCAAAAAGGTGCAGCCTTGTTATAATGTAAATTCTTTTTCGATAGCTTTCTTTGCT
>CAKSRC010000052.1 GCA_934486915.1 uncultured Eubacteriales bacterium | reverse complement strand
GTATAGTTAAACTTTAAATTTATTACGGCAAGAGTATATTCGTTTCCGCTCTTATCCTGAAAAGAAAACTTTTTACGACAAATGCGTTTATAAGTTTTTTCCAACTCTATAAGGTCTAGCGAATTATCTAGATAGACTTTGAACAAACGAAAATAGGCGTCGCTTTTCTTTTCAGGCATTACATACCCAACGCTAACGCCGTTTTCTTGCTCTTGCCGATAAATATCCGCCGCTTCAATGGAAATAATTCTGTATGCTTTTCTCATAATTACATAGTCCTTCTATTGTCTGCCTATATAATATCATAGTAAATATGACAATTTATGTCATATATTATACAAAATTTCGCTAAAAATAGCAACGGTCAAATGTCCACGTTCCTGGACCTCTGACCGTTATTTTAGATGTCAATATTTTTTTAGAATATCTAAAAATGTTTTGTTCCTTGCAAACTCATCTGCTGTAATCGCTTTTATATCAAGAGCATATACTATCCATCTATTTGAATTTTTAATTCAAAAGTTTCAGAACTTACCTTCTATTTGAATTTTTAATTCAAAAGTTTCAGGACTTACCTTGAATTTTTCTACAGGGACTTCTTTAGCCTTAGCAAGCTCACTAATAAGTTTTTCATTTTCTTCATTTATATTTGCCCCAAGGTAAACTTTGGAAATCATATTTTCAACCAGCTTTTGCTCATTTAAATTCTTCAAGAAGCAAATAATACGCCATTCTTCTTCATATTGCCAAACCTCGCTTTTAATAAGTAAGGCTTCTACAATTTCAGGAATTGGCAAACTGTTTTCCACCAATTTTACATTCTTTATGTCCGAAAAATCGAAAAGACCCAATGGTAACACAGCACGATTTTTTGAGTAAATAACAGGGAATAACATCGATTTTGCTTCTATAGATTTTAACTTCGAAAAATCGTACTCAACACAAAATCCCGTATGCTTATTAGCATAATGTGACCACATCAAAACATTATCAGGCCGTTCTGCAAAACAAGTAACTCCTATTATTTCATTTATTTTTTGTTTTAGCTTTTCTATCTCTTTAGATAAAGACTCTTCAATCTTTTTTGTTTCTTCTTTTAATTGAGTAGAATCTTGCCCAGACATTTCGGCAACTGCAGACATTTTTTTCAATATGCCCTTTTGAGATTTTATCGCGCTTATACCCGACAGCGCCTCAGGAGAATCTTCGCAAAAGAGCCCAAGTAACTTCTCGTTTGACAAAATTGGTTGAATCAACGCTGCAATTTTTCCTCCTTGCATTGCTTGTCCTAAATCTATGCTTCCTTCAGGATTGGAAATCAAAGAAAAGAACTCTTTCGCAAAATCAGGCTCTGCAAAAGCGCGCATAATTGCACTCATCATCTCTTGCTGTGATGGTTGTTCTTTGTTTTTTGCTTTTTGAATAACTTCAAAAGATGCAGGGGATTTTATAAGTAGTTTCAAAAGTTTAATGGTTGGATCGTCAGTTGTTATTTCTTTCCCTTCAAACAACAACCCTTCCAAACTTTGTTTGATAACTTCCGAATTCTCTTCATTCTCGCCAATTGATTTATTTATTAATGGCATCAAAAATGAATGGGCTAAATCATCTATTGATATTCCCATCATACAATCAAATGGATCATTAAATATTTCCGGCTTAGAAAAATAAATAATATCATTCTTAAAATTATCTAAAGAATGATTTGAATCATCTTTACTAAATGAGTAATACTTATATAACTTTCCATTAAATCTATCCAGTTTTTCTTTATATAACAGATTAAACCCAAACCAATCATATTCCCCCGCAAACAATTCCTTTAATTGCGGTTTTATCCAACTTGTATCTTTCAATTTTCCTCCTATCAATACACTTATAACATAAGACCTTTCGTTTTTTCTGCCATCCAATTTAGATGATTGTAAAGATATTTGATAGTCAAATTTTCATTGACCATATCAAAAATATATAGCTTTTGTTCATTCGTGATAAGGTATATTATTTCAAACTTTTTGCCCAGATTATTAATTTCTTTTAATATCCCTATCACTGCCATAATCTGTTCATTAGGAATAAGTATTGTTGAATTAACAAAAAGCTCATAATGCGCGATTTCCGCATATTCCGCTGTTTTACTGTTTAACCTTTCAACTTTTTGCGCAACTGCATCAAAAAATTCTTTTATCGGTCCTCCTTTGATGTTTCCGTCATAACAACCTCGATCCCAAACAAACGACTTTGAATCGTACTCTATCCCTAACTGAGACAATCGTTCAATATCTTTTTCGCAATTTTTTGATTTTCCGTTGTATAACCTATGCCATACGTTAACGGCTTCCGCTTCCTTTTTTGGCATACTGTATGTTACCTCTATCCCCGTACTAGAAACAAAATGGCGAAGATCAGGCTTGTCCGATATTTCTAAAATATCAAACTTTTGTGGAAAACAACTTTCTAAAACAACCTTTGCAAAATACTCGTTAAAGTGCTTTTTCATTTAATCAACTAGCCATCTTAAAATTTTTAATATAATAAATAACAGCAAAACAAAATGGTAAAAATAAGCCGTCAAATATTTGTGATAACTTGTGCACCTCTTTATTCCATTCAACATCACTTAACTGTTGTTCTATGTACGGTTCTATTGCCGCTTTTCGCAAGTTAACTAAAGTTGCACAATCTAACCCTAATATTTCTATAGTCTCACAAGCCTCGGGTGTTAATCCATAAATATGCCCTTCCTCATCATAACCAAATTTCTTTTCGCAATCTATACATAAAGGATGTACTTTTAAAACACGATTATTCTTTTTATCATCACAATATGAAGGAAATTTTCGTTTTTCGGCTTTTGATTTCCCTGTACGATCACTTACGCCTCCATCACAAGAACATAACAAATTAGTATATTCTAATTGCAAATGAACATATTTCTTCAATCCACGAGGATATAAATGTTCTATGACAGAAGTATAATTATCACTAATCCTTTTACCACAATAACAGCAAATTCCTCCCTGCTCATCAAATAGACTATGGCGAAGCTCATCTTTTACAATTTTAGGCAGTTCATCAAAACAAGCCCCTATTTCTTTTTTGTAATTCTCCAAGGAAGTTGGGGAAGATTGTTTTATAATATATTTCATTTGATTCACCTAAAATGCGCCACCATATGCTCTATCGTAACCCAAAATGGATCATCTTTATTTAACAACCTTTTTAAATTCTCTATAGCTTTATTTGCTTCGTCTTTTTGATTATGCATTACTGCATTTCTAAAATGTTTTATTGCATCTTCTACTTCCTTCGGTCGTTTAGGAACTTCCATAATTTCTTCTAGTATTTGAACAACATCTCTATTAAAAGAATCTACTGTCAGCGAATATATTTCGCCATCTTTTAATATTCGGATATTTTCTTTATTAATTTTATTAAGAGTAAGAGGTGAATGAGTTGTTAAAAGTACTTGTCCACGAATATTAATTTCTGAAATTAGTTTAATAAACTCACGTTGCCAGTTTGGGTGTAAATATGCATCAAACTCATCTAATAAAAATAACGCTTTAAACTCTTTTGTAAGGTCCATAAGCATTAACAAATTTGCCAATTGCTTTTCGCCCTCACTAAAAAGTTCTATAGGAAACATCTCGCCATCTTTTTTCACGAATATACGAATCGTTTCCAAAAAACCGCTGTCTAGCATAGCTTTTAACTTTGTGTAAAGTTCTAACGGCGTTTCGGCTAAATTTCGGAATAAATCTGAATGTCCTACTGCTAACGTTATATAGTCTTCCCCCAAATCAAATTCAATAAATGGACCTACACCATACTCTTCATCTTCTTCCAACAATTTATCAAAGAAAAACTTATTAAATCCCCTTGCGCCCCACACATTTTCACCAGTTCCATCTGCGGATGACCAATACGGCTTTTTAAATTGCATTAAAATACGATGCTCTTCTATACTAGAAAAACCTAAAAGATTTTTAATTTTATCTAATACAGCCGTTTGGAATACATAATTAGCAAAAAAAGCGATAGGAAAATCTTTTAAAGAAAAAGATGTAACAAACTTTAAGTCAATATTATCATCGCGTTTTAACTTCAAATACTCATCATAGCTTTTTTGAAAATATTCGCTATACGAATTAAGTCTACCCGTTTCACCTGCATAATAAGTAAAAATAACCTTTGGCAAGCCATTTCCTATATTTTTAATATCTCTAGCATTGTTCTTATAATACAAAAAACGAACCCCGTCATCTTCTATTCTATATTCATTGCTATCAATTTGGTAGATATAATCAAAAATATAATCAATATCATTTCTATTGTTAAAATCTTTAGCAACGGAAAACGTATGAGCTATATTTTCTAAAATATTAGACTTGCCCGAACCGTTGTTGCCGATAAAGGCAATGATATTTGAGTCGGGAAAGTTTATTTCCACGTCTTTTAAGTTTTTATAGTTTTTAATTATTACTCTTTTCAGTTTCATTACAAAACCCCACAAATATCTAAAATAAATGTTAATATAGCAACAATACCCGCAAGAACACCTATTACTCCTGCAAAAATCTTCAAACCACTTTTTTTGTTTCGGTTATTCCCTATCGCCGACTTTTGAATATTACTATTTTCTATATTTATAGAATTATCCGTAATACAAACATCGCCTTGACTTTGTATATTATTTTTACAATTTATAACACAATTAGGCTCAATATGTTGTTTGTATAATTTTAATTTTTCAACTAACAATTTTAAATCTTTGATATAATCTGAATTAGTTGGCAAATTAACACCGTCATTCGCATTCCAAACTATATTCATTTTTGATTGAAGAACAGCAGTCCCCTGCTCAAAACTGTCAATTTTTGCATTATAGATAGAAAATAATTTATTATATTGCTCTTTAGCTATAGCCTGATCATTACTCGATATTATTTCTTCTGTTTCTTTAATATGTTCATCAATAATACTCATATTTTATCCTATATTTGACTTTGTTATCGTACTATCAACAATATTTATTTGATTATTATTTATAATTGTTTGCATTTGTTTTTTCGTTTCATCATCAGCAGATAACTTGTATTCTACCACGCTAACATTTCTTGGATAAACTGTATTATTTACTGTTATATCCATTGATTGTTTTAATCTTATTAGACTAATCTCAAACTTTTGGTTTGCCTCATCAATAAAATAAACATTTGTATTCAAATTAGCAATATCCCCATAAAAAGTTAAAGTTTTTTCGCTATAATTAATTTGTCCAAAAAGTTTAATAAACTTAGTTTTTTCGGAAGGTACAACCATAGTAAATTTTAACGCTGATGCATTAAATTGTTGAATAATAGAATTTTCCAAAGCTTTTTCTGCTTTGCTTTCTTCAATATTTTCTTTTATCTTATCTACACCTTCCTCCAACTTCTTACCTACAAATTTTGCACCTGCAACTATTCCTTTCCCTAATTTTGAAAAGAATCCCTTTTTATCACTTTTATGTTCTTCTTGACTAATAATATCTTTTTCTTCCATTTCTTTTTCTCCTTAATTATTTTGTCCCAGAATTTTTTTTAAAAGGTCTGTGGCGGGTTCGTCGGTGGGATTAGACGTGCCAAGCTCACCACGGAAGGCGCGGGCGAGAATGGATTTTTTCATCTCGTCGATTGAATCAAGCATATCCAAAAGCTCTTTTGACTTATCTTCCTTTTCAAAAATCGAATCCAGAATCCGCACAATTTCTTCTTGTTCTTCTATTGAAGGAATTGAAATTTCTAATTGACTTATTATTGTACCACTTAAATTAAGCTGATTCCCGCCTACTGCTTGTTCACGAATATCCCAATAATAACACATAAAGTAGTAATACAAGTATTTAATCAATAATGAGTTGTTAGGCTTTAATACACAAACAGCCTGATTTGTTGCCGCCCTTACTTTTAATATTGCTGCACGTCCACGCGTTACTCCCATTCCGTACATTGCAACCAAAACAACTTCTGGCTCATAGCATTTTGCCGAACTATTTTGAACGGCAACTTCGCTTATATGTTCTTCAGAATCATATATTTCATTCCATTCAATTTCCCCTGTTTTTATCCAAGGAATATTGCCATCATAATACTCCGGATGTTT
>CAKSRC010000051.1 GCA_934486915.1 uncultured Eubacteriales bacterium | reverse complement strand
CAATGCCGTGGTAGAAAATAATGTTCATGCCCGGCATCTATATGAACGACTTGGCTTTGTGATGTTGGGGACTATTCTCAATGGTTTTTTGATGAGAGACGGAACCTATCAGAATATTTGTCTGTATTACTATGTACTGTAACAACTTCAGAGTTTGTCCAATTGATTAAACCACAAACCGTTCGTAAAATATGTATTTAATCCCCACATTTATATACTTTTATGATATAATAAATGATATTAAAGTACTATTTTAATTTTTGATATATGGAAGGATAAAAATATATGGGTATTAAACTGATTACGGTAAAATGTCCGGAATGTGGGGCATCGTTAGATATAGAAGAGGGAAGGAAACAATTATTCTGTTCATATTGCGGAAGTAAAATCTTTATTCAAAATGATAACGAATATATAGTGCATAATATAAATGAGGCGGATGTAAGACAGGCGGAAGCTGATAAGATAATCCGACTAAGGGAATTGGAACTGGAAGAACGGGAAAATAAACAAATTGGCAAATGGCATAAAACTGCGTATATAATTGCAGGTGCTGTTGTTGCTTTTGGGCTATTAGTAAAGTTAATAGATCCGTATAATGAAACCGGTGATATGATTCTGGTGATAGGTATGTTAATTGCAGGATGGACATTCGCATATGGAACTTTATTGAGCGCTGATAAAAAAAGAAGAGCAAGAGTGGTGTCACCTAACGAAGTAGAGATAAATGCACAACTAAGGAATTGTTGTGAAAAAAATTATAATACTATTTTGGCACTGTATCAGGCAAATGGATTTACAAATGTAAATCTTATTCCATTGCATGATTTGAACTTTTTTCAAGGTAATAAAGACGGTCAGGTTGAAACAGTTACGATTAATGGAAATAGTAACTTTAGTAATGGTGATATATTCTTAAAGACTGCAAGTGTTACCATCACATACCATTCTATGAAATAATGAGGAGAAAAATAATATGAAATGTTCTAGATGTGGAGCAGAATTATTGGACAATGCAATGTTTTGTTGTAATTGCGGAGCAAAAATTGAGAAAAAGAAGTTATTCTGCAGAGAATGTGGAGCAAGATTAAAAGATAATGCTAATTTTTGTGAAGAATGTGGTGCCAGGGTGGATTTTATTAATCAGGAATCGCCTATAGATAATAATTATAATGATAAAACAGATAATATGAATCAGTCTGAAAATAACGCTTATGATACTTTATCAGGAGAGTATAGGTCTTCGATAAAAGGAGAATATCATGAACAGCCTAATGGGAATTATAATAATAAGAGCGGCGTTGATAAATTACTTGATTATGGGGCAGCAGTGTACAATAAGGCTAATAAAGAAAAACTAACTAATGGTATAGATAAAATCAAAGAGACAGCTAAAACAGGCTGGAATGAAATTTCCGGTTCATATTCAGCCACTGCAAAGAAGAGTAACAATAATTTATCTTTAAAGGCAATTGTTATTCTGTCCTGTTTTGCAGTAGTATTGATTTTATTTGTTCTCTTATTAAGTCAATGTGGTAGCAATTCTGATAAAAATGATTCTAAGCCTAAACAGGTTGTTGAAAATGTATCTGAGACAGATGATAAACAGTCTGAAACAGAGTTTGAAAAGGAAGATAAGTCTAAAAAAGAGAAGAAAACAGAAGATAAGCAAACAGAAGAAAAGAAAGATACTGAACCAGAAACTGAAAAAGAAAAAAAGCCAGAGACAGAGCCTGTACTGGAAAACCTGACGGTAGAAAATTGTCCAGAGCTAGCAGCAATGCTTTCAAATCCGGCTGATTTGGATGCATCGTATGGTGAGTTTGCAAATAAATACAAAGGAAGAACTATTGAATTTGATGGAAGAATTGATAATTGTGCTAAACATGGTAACTATGATACCAGATTTGACTATTTGGTAAGTGCCGGTGACTTCGATCCTAATTCAATGATTGGGCCTTATTTTCAGTTTGAAAATGTTGGATATTATGATTTGCATACTGATTTAGATACTGTCAGTGTTGGATTAAATGTTCACATAATCGCGACGGTTGAATCATATAATGCCAGCAATGGATTATTTAAGTTAAAACCGGTATCGGTTACTGGTAGATAGACAAAATAAGAATAATCAATAGGTAGGTGGTCTTATAACGAGACTTCCTGCCTTTTTTATACCTACAAGTGCCATTTCCCTAGTGGTATTCAAATCCCCATTTGAACACCCTGGGGAAAATATAGTTAAATTGTATCACATTCAGTGTTTAAACGAACATCTTAAAGTACATATTTTTGGACATCATATCTGATAAGATTTATAATATATACAAGGGCGGTCTGCCGATATAAGATATTAGAAGATTTTTAGGAGGGATAAAAGATGCCCAAAGGAGATAAGTTTATTGCTTTAACAATATATTTGAAGAAATGTGGGATGGACGAGCTTAAAATGTCCTTTTCAGAAATAGAAAAAATAATAGGATTTAAGTTGTCGGATTCAGCATATTCATATCCGGCACAATGGTCTAATTCAGAATCACAGTCTTTTGCATTTGGCTGGCTTAATGCAGGATATTTAACACGCCAAGTTAATATTCCTGAACAGACTGTAGAATTCGTCAGAGAGGAAGTATATAACTCAAGAAAGCGTGAAAACGTATCCAAGAGGGTGACGCAACCAAAGATGGCAACTCTGCCTGTGGCAGACGCTATACGATGCATTCGTACATACTTTAATGAAACAGTAAAGGATACGCATGGAAGATATTTGTCATGGCAGCATTGCTATAATGCATTTATTCTGAACAGAAGCAATGTGGACGAGAACACATTTGATTATCTTGCACTCCATTTGGCATTTTATCTAGCAAGTTGGGGAATGTATCGTGGTTCCTCTTTTCTTTTACAGAAGGACTATAAAGTTCATATTCCAATTGTAAAAATTATAATGGAAAAACAATATAATCCGCTAGTAGGCATAACAGCTGAAGAACTTATAAAGAATAAAAATCTTGATCTGTTAGATGAAGTAAGTACTAGAATCCGCAAGGCATATGCAGAAGAGATGCCTTCATTTAATGGGGTAATAAATAATGCTACGGATACTTTGGTGACAAAAATTCTATTGGGTACACTTGGATGTGTTCCTGCTTATGACAGATATTATGTGCAGGCAGTAAAGCAATATGGCATTTCTACAGGTAACTACAATAGAGAATCTGTAAAAGACGTTGCGAAATATTATCTGACTTATAAAGATGATTTCGAGATTGTAAGAGCAGAGTTAAGTCTACATGGAGCAGAGTATCCTACGATGAAATTGATGGATATGTGTATGTGGCAGGTTGCTTTTGAAAAAAACAAATAACTTGCTAATTGTTTTAAGGAGAAATGTATATGGGCGAGTTAATTGCTTATGGTAGCAGAAGTCTGCAACATTTCATGGGGCATAATGGAAATTGAGTAGGAGGGAAAATTTATTTAATTTTCCCTCCTACTCAATTATAGTGATAAGAGTAAATTATTTAGGAATATTTCAAAAATAAGAGAAATCGACTTTGCCAAGGTTGACCCTTTGCGGTATACAATGAAAGAAAGCTATACAAGTCGGGGATGGGTAGTAGGGTAAACAATATACAGTGGAAAGAGTACCACACGGCCCACACAATCCACGAGGGGTGCGGGTTACAGATTATACAATGTAAGAAAGCAATACAAGCAATGTTGACTTTTTGAGGTAATAAGTGAACACAAGAAAGGAACAGGTGAGAAAAATGTCAAAAGTACAATGTTGGGATGTTGTAGAAGATTTAATTAACGAAGCATCAAAAAGGTTTAAACCACTGTATTTAGTTAATGAAGAAAAACTGGGGTATGTGAAAAAAATCTGCAAGACAGTAATTCAGGAAGCAACTGACAATAACTATGCAGAGGTTTACGAAGTAGAAGTAGATGAAATTACGATGGAGATTCGTGTTTCGGTAGAATTTGAAAATTTACCGACAAGAATTTTTCTTTTCCAAAGCATTTGGGAGAAAACAAGATTCAGATATTTTATTTTAGAAGGAATTGGAGGTAACAAATAATGAAAACTACAATAAAATCAAAGAAAGATTGCTCCTGCTATCAAAAAAACGGATACTGCTCGGTGAGCTGTGACAAATGTAACCCTTGTTCTGCTAAGTGCAGGAAAAACAAAAAGATTTGTAACTACTCAATAGTA
The DNA here is from genome assembly GCA_934486915.1 of uncultured Eubacteriales bacterium. Lineage (GTDB taxonomy): Bacteria > Bacillota > Clostridia > Oscillospirales > Acutalibacteraceae > CAKSJY01. Next base: position 2,059 of record CAKSRC010000051.1, on the reverse strand, counting down.
GGCTTTGATGCACCTGTGACTACACAGCCCAAGAAACTGTTGTGGGAAACCAATGGTAAAGTTTATTACCGTAATAAATTAAATTTGGTCTCATTAGTTACACCGTCCTATTCCGTTATAGTCCAATCTTTCTAGAGCAAATATAATTTGATTTAAGATCTAGTTTCCTTGAACTCCATTATAGTTTTATCTATTCACATGCTATAAATTATATTTACTATGTCTTTAATTTTGGTATAATTATTTTAAGATTTCTGTATACAATAAAATATTAGTTAAGGAAAGAGGTCATTATATTTGAAAATTTTATTACTGTTTTGTATTATTATTTTAATTTACTATTTTTTAACAAAACGAAGTAAAGATGATTTGATTAATATAAAATTAAAACCAAGCAATAACAAATTATCAGATTGTAATAAAGAAAAAGAGGCTGTTTTGCCAACACGAATTACAAATAAGAAACATGCAGTAATCAAAGGAAAATGGTCAGACTTAGATAATATGAATTGCAGAAAATATGTTTTTTCAGCAAAGTTTAGTCAGACTAAAAGAATTAGAACAAAGCAGCAAGTAATGATTTTTGATGGAGACGATTTTAATGATGTCATTAAAAAAATGGGATTTGAAGAGCCTATAACTATTACATCTACTGATTGGAGTAAACCAACAATTGCTCAAATAAATTATCTTAGAGATAAAGGCTTATTAAATCAGCCAACTGGTCTTTGCAGTATTGATGTAAGCTGTATATTGAGTACATACGAAACAGGTATTGGAATAGCTCCTTATGATTTATATCAATATGCAACTAATCATAGAATCGTTACCTCTTTTTATGCTCCAGAAGATTATTTGTACGAAAATATATGGTCATCTATTTCCGGAAAAGATAGAGTGGCTTTTTTCTATTTTGTATATATAGAGAGATAAGATACACTATATTGGTGCAAACCTTGATTGCTTTGCAAAAAAAAATATAATATATGATATAGCAGAGAAACTCATTATTAACGATAAATTTATTAAATCAATGGAACAATATAATGCTACAGATTTGATGGCATTTGGCAATACTAAAAGAGTTGGGGGAACAATATATGATGTTTATGGTGGAAGTAAAAATACTATCGCTTATAAATTATCACTTACTATGCTCAAAGAAAAAAATTTAATTTCTTAAAAATCGCCATTTTGCTATGGGTTTTAAATCGGAAGCGTGATAAAATTCTGAAACAGATAGAGGAGGTAAAAATGAAACAGAATCTTAAGTTAATGGAAGAAATCAATATGGCCTTAGACAATAATTTACCTATTTCTAAAATATACCTAGCATCAAAAGATACTATCCAGTCAGCTTGTCGCTCGCATTTTGGAAGAACGTATAAAGGTGAAAAAATATATAGGCTGTCTGTACAAATTTTGAAGAGGATTGCTCAAGGTAATAAAACTAGCAGTATAATAAACGCTTTATATTTGGAAGAATCAACTTTCTTTAGATTCTGTGAACATTTTATCTCGCCTATCAGGATTCTTAAAAAATTGGATTTAGGAGGTAAAAATATGGATAGTATTTATGCTGAAATTCTTAAGTGCTTGATAGGAAAGAATTCCTATATGACTGCATTACAAATAGCACAAGCTATTACTCGTTCTAAGGATGAAGTACGAGAAGCTATTGCTCATATGCGCTCACAAGGCGTAAAAATTGTTAGTAGGCCAGGTTATAAAAATTCAGGCTATAAATTGAATGATACAGCGAGAATAGCCTCTTCGGAGGCATGGATCAACCGAGTCAGAATGAACAGGTATGGTCTCCCCGGTAATTTTCAATATTGAAATCGAAATAGTGCTGGATGACCTGGTTATGAAGCAGATCACAGTGGCACGCCAAATACAGATGCAAATTCATATCAAATATATTATGAAGGGGATATACTGGAACATCGTGATGATATCATAGGACATTATAGAATCAGTTAAACAACTTCCAGTTTTGATTTGACTTAATTCATAACATTTATTAACTGTTATATCTTATCCTCGTGAAGTCCGCAAC
>CAKSRC010000050.1 GCA_934486915.1 uncultured Eubacteriales bacterium | reverse complement strand
TAAAGAACAACTTCCTATATGAAGGCGGAGTTTCGAGTTTTGTTGAATACATACATCAAAAGAGAGCATTGGATGTAATCCATAAGGATGTAATTCACTTTTCAAAGTCATTGGAAGACGGTTCGGCATATGCCGAAATCGCTATGCAGTACAACGACAGTTATAATGATTTGATATTATCATTTGCAAATAATATTCACACAACTGACGGCGGTACTCACGAAGAGGGATTTAAGCGTGCATTGACTCGAGTAATGAATGACTATGCAAGAAAATATAATATATTAAAAGAGAACGACAAGAATTTCTCCGGCGAGGACCTAAGAGAAGGCTTGACCGTCATAATAAGCGTAAAGCTTAAAGAGGCTCAATTCGAGGGACAAACCAAAGCAAAACTTGGCAATACATCGATAAGAACTTTGGTCGACAACCTTGTGAGCGATAAATTAAAAACTTACCTAGAAGAAAATCCGTCGACGGCAAAGGCTATATTTGAAAAAGCATTAGCCGCTTCAAGAGCAAGAGAAGCTGCTAAAAAAGCAAGAGACATGGTTAGAAGAAAATCAGCTCTTGAATCTGCGGCACTTCCCGGAAAATTGGCAGACTGCCAATCAAAAAATCCCGAAGAAACTGAAATATATATCGTCGAGGGAGATTCCGCGGGAGGATCCGCCAAAGGTGGAAGAGATAGGAAATTTCAAGCTATACTTCCTCTTTGGGGTAAGATGTTAAACGTAGAAAAGGCAAGGCTTGACAGGGTTTACGGTAACGATAAATTGATGCCTGTCATCACAGCCCTAGGTTGCGGAATAGGCGATGAGTTTAACATCGAAAAATTAAGATACGGCAAGGTTATAATCATGGCCGATGCCGATGTCGACGGCTCGCACATTAGGACATTGCTTTTGACATTTTTCTTTAGATTTATGCGTCCTCTAGTCGAAAACGGCAACATATACATAGCTCAACCGCCACTTTATAGGATTACTAAATCCAAGAAAAATCATTACTACGCTTATTCTGACGAACAAAGAGATAAAATTTTAGAGGAAATCGGCGGAAATGCGGATATCCAGCGTTATAAAGGTTTGGGTGAAATGGACTCTGAACAACTTTGGGAAACAACCATGGACCCCGAAAGAAGAACTATGATTAAAATCGGTCTTGAGGATGCAGCGGCAGCCGATGAAGTCTTTACAATATTAATGGGAGACAAGGTTGAACCAAGAAGATTATTTATAGAAACAAACGCAAAATATGTGCAAAATCTTGACGTCTAAATCTTTAGACGAAATTTATAAATTTGATTTAATTAAGGAGTAAACAATGAAAAATTACGAGAATAAATCCTTAGATCACTTATCAAAGGAAGAAATTCAAAATGAAGGTAACACCGACGATGTTCGACGATGCCAACATAAAACCGCGCAAAGCATTCCCACGCCGGAAGATATGGAGGATAACCCTTTATGGGACGGCTCTGAATCCGAGATTGTTCCGGATGACGACGTGTTGATTTATGAGGAGCAGCAGCCGGGCATAAAACTTGAGTATTCATTAAAATACGAAGAGGTTTTATCTTGCCTGAAATTAATTTCGGGAAGCAAGGTTAAAAGTAGAGGCATTGTCATAAAGACTGTTATTATGGCGTTGCTTGGAGTTGTATTTTTAGTGCTTTATACCACAAGTTATAATCTAGCAAACCTAATACTTGCAGCCATATCAATAAGCTTCGCCATTGCAATTAATGTTGTGCCAAATATAATTATGCAAAACACTGCAAGAGAAATTGCTCCAAAAGAGCATATGTATGTCGAAGTATATCCTGATAACCTCGTTATAGGCAAAAACGGAGTTGAAAGGGAAATTCCTCTTGACGGTACAAGTGAATTTCAAGAATTCGAGAATTTGTTTATAGTTATTCCTGAAAAAGGTGAAATGCTTGCAATACCAATAAGAACTATAGAACCCGATGTTCTTGCAGACGTTCAAGCAATCCTCACTGCGGGGACAGAACCAAGAAGTAATTAAAAACTTGGGGTCTTTTGGTTTAGACAAAAGAGTATTGCAAAAATTGTGATTTGAAATAGAGGGGTGTTTTAGTGAATACCGATGAAATAAATATAAATAATCAAAGGGTAATGAATGTCGATATCGAAAAAGAAATGAAAAAATCATTCTTGGATTATTCGATGTCAGTTATAGTATCAAGAGCTCTCCCCGATGTAAGGGACGGCTTAAAGCCTGTACATAGAAGAATATTATACACCCTTTTTGAAAACAACTTAGGGCCGGACAAGGCCTATAGAAAGTGCGCTGATACCGTAGGTTCAGTGCTTGGAAGATATCACCCTCACGGTGATGCTTCCGTTTACGATGCTTTGGTGCGTTTAGCGCAGGATTTCTCTATGAGATATATGTTGGTAGACGGTCACGGTAACTTTGGTTCCATCGACGGTGACCCGCCTGCTGCTTATCGTTATACTGAAGCTAGAATGAGTAAAATGGCTGTCGATATGTTGACTGATATCGACAAGGATACCGTTGACTTTATCCCAAACTATGACGATAGATTAAAAGAACCAACCGTATTGCCGTCAAGATTCCCAAACCTTTTGGTAAATGGGTCGACGGGTATTGCAGTTGGTATGGCGACGAATATCCCGCCGCACAATCTAAGCGAGGTAATCGATGCGATTTGTGCGCTTATCGATAACCCTGATTTAAATCTTGAGGACTTAATGCAGTATATCAAGGGGCCTGACTTCCCTACGGGCGCAAAAATTATGGGACGCAGTGGCATAAGAGCTGCGTATGCGACAGGTCGAGGAAAAATTATTGTAAGAGCCTGCGCTGAAATTGTCGAAGAAAAAAACGGCAGGTTTAAGATTGTTGTAACTGAACTTCCATATCAAGTAAATAAGGCAAGGCTTATCGAAAGTATTGCCGATATGGTTAAAGACAAAAGAATAGAGGGTATCTCCAATATAGACGACCATTCAGATAGAAATGGTATGCACATAGAAATAGATGTTAAAAGAGATGCGTCCCCTCAAATAGTTTTAAATCATCTATATACCTACACTCAAATGCAAACAACTTTTGGTGTAATAATGCTTGCTATCGTTAATGGTGTGCCTAAAATTTTGACCTTAAAGCAAATGCTTGAGCATTATATTGACTTCCAAGTTGATGTTGTAAGAAGAAGGACAGAATTTGATTTAAAAAAAGCAGAAGAAAGAGCACATATTTTAGAAGGCTTAAAAGTAGCTCTTGATAATATAGATGAGGTTATCGAGATATTACGCTCTTCAAAATCCATACCCGAAGGTAAGAGCAGACTTTCAGAACGTTTTGGTTTGGACGATATTCAAACTCAAGCTATAGTACAAATGCCGCTTGGAAGATTGACAGGTCTTGAAAGAAGTAAAATCGAGGACGAGTTGAATAACTTGTTTGCAAAAATTGCTGAATTTAAGGATATTCTTTCAAGTCACGACAGACTTCTTGAAATTGTCAAGACTGAAATTCTTGAAATTAAGAGGAAATTCGGCGACGAAAGAAAAACTGAAATTTTAGCCGTAAGTGGCGAAGTCGATATAGAAGACCTTATCCCAAAAGAAGAGTGCGTATTGACTCTAACTAACTTTGGTTATGTAAAACGACAAAAAGTCGACACTTATCGCACTCAAAAAAGAGGCGGCAGAGGTGTGACGGGTATGACGACAAGAGAAGAAGATGTCGCATCTGAAATGTTTGTCATAAATACTCACGACTATGTTATGTTCTTTACTAATATGGGTAAGGTTTATAAAGTAAAATGCTATGAGATTCCCGAGGGTTCAAGAACTTCTAAGGGCATGAATGTTGCAAATATTATACCTATTGAAGGCGAAGAAAAGGTAACATCTATGATTAGAGTACCGGAATTCGGCGATGATTCTTATCTTGTCATGGTCACAAGAAAGGGAATTATCAAGAGAACCCTTTTAAGCGCATATAATACTGCGCGAAAAGGCGGACTTATAGCGATAGACCTAGATGATAATGACGAACTTGCTTGGGTAAAGATAACTTCCGGCAAAGAGGACCTTATCATAGCTACTAAAAAGGGTAAGGCTATCAGATTTAACGAAACTGATGTTAGAGCCGTAGGACGTACCGCAAGGGGCGTTAAGTCTATGAGCATTAACGATGACGATATGATTGTAGGTATGTCCGTTGCTAGGGAAAATGGCCTTGTATTGACCGTTTCCGAGACAGGATACGGAAGACTTTCACCTATAGATGACTATAGGCTTCAATCAAGAGGCGGAAAGGGTGTCACTAATTATCATGTCGAGAGATATGGTGATGTCGCTGCTATTATGGTTGTCGACATTAACGATGATATCATCATGATTTCAGACAGTGGAATTATTATAAGGATACAAGCAAGCTCTATTAGAGAATGCGCAAGACCATCCAAAGGTGTTAAAGTTATGAGAATTGGCGAAAACAACAAGGTAGTTACCATAGCAAACGCACCTCACGAAGAAAGCGAAGAGCAAGAAATTAAAGACGAAGAATAAAGTGCAAATAACAATATAAAAGTAACCGCATCTAATGATAAGATGCGGTTATTTTAATGTTATTTTTAAATTTTCAACACTCATAATGCGATAAAAAAACCCGAGAAAAATAAAACAAATGTTTGTTTTGCACAAATTAAAACAAAATCCCGATTGATTTTTATATATCAATCGGGAAACTACTATAAAGTTTTAAACTCTTTTAACAGGTTTTCAACATCATATGCTCTATTTAAATTTGCCTCGTCGTCTTTTGAGTAATTATAAATCATCAAGCAAGTGTGATTATTGGATAATACTGCGTCGATGGTGTTGTCTTGAATATTAAAGTGCTTGTCTTTGCTTATTTGGTCAATAATACTTTTTGCCTTATCATTTAGATTGGCTGTATCGTATTCGTAAAATTCAATGTTTATATCAGACTTTTCAAAAGTATATTTATATCTATACCCTCTTTTAGCTCCAATTATGTCGGCAGCCATCAAAGTAGGAGAACCTTGTATATAACCCCTATCATTCATACACTCAAGCATACCGTCGAAATCTTGCCTATATTCACTTGCGGGCTTGTAGTTTACGGGTTCGCTTGATTGACTTACTTGATCACTTGAGACATATCCCTCTCGCCCTACATCACCTGCTCCGCATGAAGCTAATGATAATATTCCTAATAAAGATAAAGCGAGTGCTAAAACTTTTTTACTATACTTAAAAATTAATTTTTGTTTCAAAACATGAACCTCCATTTTTAGTTGCTGACCTTATTATATACGAAAATTTTCCTTTATTCAATAGTATAAGACTTTCTAATAAATATTCTTGGCAAGTACAATAACCAATATATTTAGAAGTAATACAACAATCAATTGCCAAAGCGATTTTAAAAATTCAGTGTTTATATGAGTTTTCAAAGTATACCTCCTTGCTATAAACTTGATTTTGGAGTAACTGTTTCTTATAATAGTGTGACCTAAATATTTAATATTAAAAAAATAAAAAAGGTATTGACAAAGCGATGGCAGTATGATAGAATAATAAAGCTGTCGAAAAAAGAGGGCTTAGAAGCGGTTCAAAGATTGAGTTCGAGAGGGGCCGAAAAAAGTACTTGACAAAACGATAGCGAAGAGATATAATAGAAAGCACGCTGTGGAAATCAGTCAAGCGAAAAAATAGGTAGAAAGCTCGGGAGAGCGAAACAGAAACCGAAAAAAAGCACTTGACAAAGAACAAAAGATATGATACAATATTAGATGTTCCGTAAAACAAACGGCGAACAAAGGACCTTGAAAATTAAACAACGAGACAAGAATTAGAAACCCGTAATTTCTTTAAAGAGAATACGAAAGTATTTTCCGGATATTACAAAAAAGATGCGCTAGTGCATCGAAAATGAGCTAAGAAGCTTTAAAGAAAGATTTAAACAACACAAGTTGTTCAAATACAATTTTTTAGAGAGTTTGATCCTGGCTCAGGACGAACGCTGGCGGCGTGCCTAACACATGCAAGTCGAACGGTTCAACATATAAGCTTGCTTAAATGTTGGATAGTGGCGGACGGGTGAGTAACGCGTGAGTAACCTGCCTTTAAGAGGGGGATAACACTTGGAAACAGGTGCTAATACCGCATGACATCAGATTATCGCATGGTAGTTTGATCAAAGGAGCAATCCGCTTAGAGATGGACTCGCGTCCGATTAGCCAGTTGGCGGGGTAATGGCCCACCAAAGC
>CAKSRC010000049.1 GCA_934486915.1 uncultured Eubacteriales bacterium | reverse complement strand
TTTAAAAACTTTGAAAAGAATTTTAGCAACTGCACTTTTTTCAAAACCAACGCTCCTTATCATTTAAACGCTAAATAGTAGAGGTATTTTTGTTGTTACTTCCTATACTCTATAATCTTTTTAATGGTCTTACGCAACCCGTTTTTTTTCAAACTAAACTTAAGCCCAACAAGCTTACCTCCAATATTTTTTCCAAAAATTCTAGTATATCTATTAAGTTCTTTTCTGTGTTTTTTTTCATCATCACCGTGCCAAGAAGCATCAAAGTGATGTATGGTATAGGTATTATTAGTTATCCTTATTTTACCGGTCTCATACTCTTTTGGGCAAAAATATTCTTTAGGATAAATAGCAACAACATCTTTTATATCCAGCAAATTTCCTACTAAATCTACTTTGTATTTTTCCTTTGTCATATTGGTGATTGTTTGCACGTTAGTTGTAAAATTCATACTTCCATCTTCTAAAATAAAATGGCTATTATAATAATAACTCAACAGATATGATATCCAAGAACTTTCCTTTTCGGCGCCTATGATACTGGTTGATATAGTACAAGACGTCTCAAGGCCCGAAAAAGCTTTATTATTTAAAAATCGATCTAAGCTTTTTAAAACCTCTACATCTGTATCCATATAGATGCCACCATAATTCTTAAGAACATATAGTCTTGCACAATCTGCAACAAATGCATATTTCTTAGATTCATAGGCTTCCCGTACATAATCATTTTGATTTACATCAAAATTACTTTCATTCCATTCTATTATTTCGTAGTCAGGACAGTATTTTTTCCAACTTTCTATACACTTAAGTGCGCTTTCTGGTAAGGGATTCCCGCCAAACCAACAGTAATGTATTTTCTTGGGTATAGACATAACTTTCTCCTTGAACTTATTTTAATTTATTTTTTAAAACAAATAACTTTCTAACCAATGTATAAGCACCTTTTCCGGTTTGAAGGCTATAAATCGCCAGTTTATTTTTTGTACGCAAATATGGACTATTTAAATATTCACGTTTATCTTTTATTATACGGTTCCTAATATCCTCAAAGACTTTGTCATCAACGCAGTTTGTGTCTATCATAGAGTTCAACAACCCTAACAATATTAAGAGTTCATTAAATTTTATTTCCTGTTCCAAATCTATATTGTTTTTCTTCACAAACTTCTTGATTTCTTGTAATGCTAATAATATATCTAATCTTCTAGGGTTAAACTTTTGACCCATAATGCTATCTTTACGTTGCAAGTAATAATAACATGGGACATTTACAAATGCTACCTTGCTTGAGTAATAATACAATTTGTAAGTAGTAAAATTATCTTCGTGTAATTTGCCTTTCGGAAACTCAATATTATTGTCTGTAAAAAGGCTTGTCCTATATAGCTTGTTCCATGTTACGACATCGCTATTACTAGGAAGTATAAACAAATCTTTCATTGCCTCTACATTAGTCATTACCAATTCTTTATCTGTTTTAAGTTCAACTTCTTGTCTTCCGGTATCTTCATAAACCTTAATATAGTTACAAGCACTTATATCAGCATCATATTTTTTCAAAGTGTAAAGTAGCATACTTATATAATTTTCTGCTACATAGTCATCACTATCTATAAAGGCTATATATTCTCCTGTAGCTACCTTGATACCGGCATTTCTTGCATCAGAAAGTCCGCCATTCTCTTTATGAACTACCCTGATTCTCTCATCTTTTTTAGCATACTCATCACAAATTTCAGGGCATATATCAGGAGAACCATCGTCAACAAGTATAATTTCAAGATTTTTGTAATCTTGATTTATAATACTATCAATGCATTTTTTTAAATATTTTTCAACCTTATATACTGGGACGATTATAGTTATTAAACTCTGCAGATTAGTACAATCAACAGCATCATTAATGGATGACTTTTCTTTAGAAAAAGAGTTTAGATATATGGTATAAAATAATATTGTTAAAATAACGGCCATAGCAGGGCTGTATACCCAAATTCGACCTTTTACTAAAAACAACATAATAGATACCACAAAATACACTATCATATATGCAAATATTTTTTTTGTACTTGACTTGAAAGCTTTGTAACAAACTCTACCAAATGTGTAATATAAAATAATTGTACCTAGAATTCCCGTGCACCATATATCGTTAATATAACCGACGTCAGAATGGGCAAATCCTGTGGCTTCATAGAGGGAGTACCCTGTACCAAATATAATTTCAGGAAAAGGCGGCAACATCCAAAAATTACTACTGAATAGAAGAAAGGCATCTGCCTTTCCATTTGTATTTCCGCTAAAAACATCTAAATAAGTTTTAAATGATTTAGATATCCAATCGAATGTTTCTGGGAAAAAAATGGAGGCTAATAAAACGACAAGCGCTAAGATGATAAATGTAAATATAATAGATAAAATTTTAATTATACTAATTGAGGAACCTTTTTTTAGATTAGTAACTAAGTACAATATAACAAATATAACTCCAACAAAGGCAATCACTAATCCTGTTCTTGCATTAAAAAGTGGAACCATTAATAACACAGGAAATAAAAATATATATTTTATATTTTTATGAAAACTATAAAAAAGAGCTAAAGCGGCGATTAAGCCTGTTCCTAATCCAAATAAATCAAGCATGCTATTAGAAAATCCATAAAATCTTCTTTGCGTCAACCAGGGCGTGTTTAAAAGGTTATTTCCAGTATTTAAGTACATGATTTCAACAAAAAAATTCTTTATACTAGGGAAAACGAGAGAAAGAAGCACAAGCGCAGCTTGAATCATTCCAGCAAATATAAAATATTTTATTAGATCATCTAGAGTAAATTTGTTTTTTTGACATTCTACAATTACATATAAAACACAGATAATAGTTACAGGAAAAAATAAAAAAAATGAATATGCATTTCTTACATAATGAAACCAATTTACACTGTTTCCTAAAAAAAAGTTTAATATTATAATTATAATCCAGTAACATAAAAATATTAATATACCTACAATAAATTTATTCAAGGTTGACCTGTAAATAACTTCCTTAATAATTTTGTAATTTTTAATTAACATAAATAAAGAATATAGAGTAAGTATAAATATAAAATTAATATGTGGTATTAGCGGAGGTGAAAATAAAAAGAAAAAAAGATAAATAGTCAAATTCAATTTACTCAAATAACGTTTTTTATCCATGAAAATTCTCCATTCATTTATTTTTTAATTTAATAAAAATCGACAGTAATTTGCCAGTAATTGAATAACCACATATTTTGCATATATATTTAACTAGCATTGTCTTTTTTGATTTACCATATTTTAATAGATATCTATATGTTTTCATCTTATCATATAATGGTTTCATTTCTCTTTTTTCACATAGTCCTACAGATCCTAAAGCAATTGCATATTGATAAGCTATATAGTCTAAAAGATTCATCTTTAATCTATTGTCTAAATCCAATTCATTTAACATCTTGCTCCATGAAGCTATCATATTGTATGAATCATATATTCTTTTTGAATTGAAAACATTCGTTGCTGAACCACTTCTCAATTGTCTATAGTAATAATGTGGCTTTTCTATTACTTGAATTTTGCCGGCGTGTAAATACAACCTCATAGCACAATCAACATCTTCGTTGTTGATAACTCCTTCTTCAAAAAAGATATCGTTATCAAAAAATAAACTTCTTCTAAAAATTGCCCCACACACACTGGGCAAAAACAAAGAGAGCTCAATAAGTAAAGAATAAGTATTACTCTTTGAATTGTTAATTAGCTCCACACTTTTTCGATTAAACATCTTGGGTTCCTTTAATGGAGCATTTTCATAGTACTTAGTAAAACCCCCGGCAATTATATCGGGCTGACAATCAGATTTTATTTTTGATATAAACATAGACAAAGCATCCCTATGCAAGAAATCATCGCTATCAATAAACATGATATAATCGCCTGATGATAATTTTAAACCATTATTTCTCGCAACTGAAACACCCATGTTCTTTTGATGGACAACTTTTATAAAATTATATTTTTTTGCGTATTCATCACATATTTCTCCACTTTTATCAACAGAGCCATCATCAACAAGGATAATCTCAATATTTTTAGAGATATCAGCGTTCAATTGATTTGTTATGCTGTCTAAACATTTACTTAAATAATCCTGTGTATTATAAACTGGAATAATTATACTTATTAGCAAAAATTCTTCTCCTAACTAGCGATATTTACTGTGTGTATTACTCTTATTTTCAATACATTTACAATATTATTTTTCTACATATTTCTACTATAATGAACCTTTGTATCTTTGATAAATGTTGCTCATATTCTTAATCGCTCTTTCAAGCGAAAATTTCTCTACATCAATAAGATTCTGCTGTCCTATTTTAATACGTTTATTTTCGTCACCATATAAATCAATTATAGCATTTTCAAATTGCTTCTTATTATTAGTTTCATATAGATACCCATTAACATCGTTATTTACAACATCGACTTGTCCACGAATGTCTGCACAAACAATAGGTAAACCCGAAGCCATGCCTTCTATCACGTTAATCGGCAGACCTTCTCTGACACTTGCAGAAACCACGATATCCGATACATTGAGCAGATTATTTATATCCTTACGATAGCCCAAAAAATTAACAATATTTCCTAAACCGAGCTTGTTTGACATTTCGGCCATCTCTTCGGACGTGGAGCCATCCCCGGCAAAGATAACTTTCAAATTTGGTATCATATTTTTTAATTGCTCTAAGCATCCTAAAATAAATCTGTGATTTTTATTCTCAGTAAACTCTGCAACATAAATCAATATAAAATCATTTTCATTAAATCCGTATTGTTTTCTTAAGCTTACCTTTTCTTCGCCCGAGACAGGTTTAAATCTATTTAAATCAACACCAACACCATTTATTTTCTCTACATTTGTGGATTTAAACTTAGCTTTTGCACGCTCAAAATCCTCTTGATTAATGGTAATGATACAATCAGTGTACTTTGACAAGTACTTCTCAACCGGATAATAAAATAACCAATTAACCAAAGGGGCTCCCTTGTAAAAGTGAAAACCATGGGCGGTATATAAAACCCTCGTACCTTTTTTACGAGCGTCTTTAGCAGCCAATCTGGTGACGACGCTCCCCATAGGAGTGTGACAATGTATGATATCATAATTTTCCTTATCAATTATGTCTTTTAATTGTCTATATGCCTTTATATTATTTTTTGAATAAGGAGATCTGTCGAAACAAACATCAAAATGCTTATCACAGTCTAAAACCTCTTCCTTTCCATCAGAAGCATAGTGTACTTCATAACCTTGTTCCTTAAACCAACGCATAAATGGTCTATTGAACTTGGCAAAGTTTGCTCTATGAGAAGTAAACAATACTTTTTTTGACAATTCATTTCTTCCCTTCTAAAAGAATAGTTTACACGATTAGACTGTGTAGTTTATATTTTGTTTATCATAGCAAGATCAAAATCTAATTTTATTTAACTTAGACACAATCGTTTAAACACCAAAATAAATGTATATATATTGCTGAATATAGTCCTATTATCGTTTAGTAGTTAACCAATAAATTATATGAGAATATCCTTGTTTTGTCAATAATCTTACAAATAGACTATTTAATTTGCAAGATAAATTAAATCAAAACCGGGCCGGCGCCCGGAAGCAGGTCGCACCCGAAGACAGATATAAAATTAAAGGCTTAGTTACCTGCGCTAAAAGTGCGTACGTGTACCAGTTGCACCTAGCGCCGGGCCAGCGCCCGGTAGCAGGTCGCACCCGAAGACAGATATAAAATTAAAGGCTTAGTTACCTGCGCTAAAAGTGCGTACGTGTACCAGTTGCACCTAGCGCCGGGCCAGCGCCCGGTAGCAGGTCGCACCCGAAGACAGATATAAAATTAAAGGCTTAGTCACCTGCGCTAAAAGTGCGTACGTGTACCAGTTGCACCTAGCGCCGGGCCAGCGCCCGGTAGCTTGTCGCGCTCGTAGCTTTTATATTTAATTAAAGTTTACTAGCCCACGCTTGAAAATCTCATCGTGGGCTAGTATTTTTTAATACACAAATTATATACGCAATGTCCCTACATTAACGCCCCTGCGGGGGATGTAACGTGATTAAGTCTTATCTACCCGCATTTAGCGCAGGTCAATAGCCCCCTAAATTTGTATCTATCTTGGGGTGCGTCTTGCCGTCGGGCGCCGCAAAATATAATTGAAAACTACCAATATATGTGATAATATAAATAACACCAAAAGCACCAATAGCATCAATAACACCAAAAGCACCAATAGCACCAAAATAATCTTCATCATTGAGTCTTTGGGGAAGGGGTAATCAAATGGAAATAATAGCAATAACT
>CAKSRC010000048.1 GCA_934486915.1 uncultured Eubacteriales bacterium | reverse complement strand
TGTAGCTCATCTGGTAGAGCGCCACCTTGCCAAGGTGGAGGTAGCGAGTTCGAGCCTCGTCATCCGCTCCAAATTTTACAATAACGCTTATACATTAAGCGTTATTTCTTTCCTAGCAATAGGTAAAATTTGGCACCATAGCCAAGTGGTAAGGCAGAGGTCTGCAAAACCTTCATCCCCAGTTCGAATCTGGGTGGTGCCTCCAAAATAAGAAGCACTCGACTTTTCGGGTGCTTTTTTACAGTAAAATGTTTCCGTAGCTCAGTTGGATAGAGCGACCGCCTCCTAAGCGGTAGGCCGGAGGTTCGAATCCTCTCGGGAACGCCAAAAATTCCGCCGAAAAACCCAGTAAAATCATAAGGGTTTTCGGCGTTTTTTTATATTTATTAACAGCTGATTTTAGGAATTAAATCAATTTGACTTTATATAGAAAAGAAAGTATAATTACACAAAAAGAAGGATTTTTTGAGGTATATTATTAAAGAGAATATACTAATCAACAAGGCAAACCAATATTTTTGTTATATTATGGTGGTATATGTTTATGCATGATTACAAAAGTGATAATGGACAATTATCAGCGAAAAGTGGAATAGGAGCATTTGGAGGTGTAGGGAACATCTCTTCCGGTTTTAAGCTACAAAAAGAAAGCTTGCCACAATGGGCGGTAGATTGGGCAAGAAATAGGCTTAACATGGACACTAAAAAGATTAAGTTTTATGTAATGGACGAGCCAAAAACTGATGATTTTGTTGCTAAAGCCAACGGAAATAGTATTTTTGTGAGCTCTAGCCACAAAAATGATGAAGAGGTAATAAAACATGAATTAACACACATATATCAACAAGCGGTAGGTTCTGCAAAAAAGGGTAATGCAAACGATCCGAAGCTGGAAAGAGAAGCTATCGAAGTATCAAATAGAAAGAGTTCACATATTTCTAAAAATAGTAAGTTTGGTCAAAGTCTTGTAACACCAAAGGAAAATACCGGGGTGGTGCAAGGTTTTGATGGAAATAAGGCGGAAACTGATAACGAAGATGAAGTTGTAGTAATTTGCCCATCACAAGGAACATTACTAAGGCAAGAAGATACGAATAAATATAAAAACTATAAAAAGATAAAAATAGATGGCAGAGTTACGGAGATAGGTGTATTTGCTTTTAGTGACTTCGAGGACCTAAGTATTATCGATACGTCAAATGTAACGAAAATAGATGAATCGGCCTTTTGGGGCTGCACAAGCTTAAATAATGTGAAAATGCCAAATGCAGTGGATATAGGTAAATGGGCTTTTAGGGACTGCAAAGGCTTAAGTAGCATCGATATGCCAAATGTAACAAGAATAGGCGAAGAAGCTTTTAGATCTTGCATAAGCTTAAGCAGTGTGGATATGCCAAATGCAACGAAAATAGATAGAAGTGCCTTTTGGATCTGCACAAGTCTAAATAGTGTACACATACCAAAGATAACGAAAATAGATATAGGGACTTTTGCTATATGCATGAAATTGAGTAATATAGAAATGCCAAAAGTAATGGAAATAAGAGAAGGGGCCTTTGATGAATGCATAAGCTTAAAAAAGGTGGTTTTACCCTATTATTGTAATTGTTCTAAAGCTGCATTCCCTAATAGCTGTGAAATAGAATATGAAGATATGCCTGATATATCGTATATTGATAAATTAAAGCTAATGCAATTATATGAAATTGAAAAAATCAAACCCGGGGATTTTTTAAAAAATATTGATATAAATACTATCGATTTTTCAAATAAAAATAATTATTATTTATTAATAGATGCGTTGTATAATGAAAGTGTAAAACTGACTGATGTGATATCAAAATTTAAAATAAATCCGAAAGACTTACTAACAAGTGATAATTATGGTTTTGACATTTATGATGCATATATTAAAAGTTGGATATCAGAAGATGAACTAAAGAGATTAATGCCTGACTACAATATATTTTCAAAGATGGACACAGATGATGATACTAAGTATTACTTAGATAACAGGATTGATTTGGGTAACGTGTTTAAAACACGCTTACGGGATTTTGAAAAATTAAAAAAAACGCCTGAAAATATTATTTGTAAATTTTCAGATATTTACAGAAACAATGCACTATTGTGGAATGGAATGAGGTCAGGTATTTATCAGTATTCAAATGATGCCATAGCAGATAGCCAAGCGTTAACAAATCTTATGCTATATATGAAGAGTTCAGGAGATTCTGATATAAAGTTATATAGGGGAGTTAGAGGCTATGAAACAATAGATTATATGGCTAATATGTCGCTAGGTTCATTTCAAGAAAACTATCAGTACATATTAGGAAAAGAAATTTTTGATAGATCGTTTATAAGTACGACTATAAGTAGACGTATCGCAAGAAATTATGCAAGTAATAGCGATAATCCTGTTATTTTAGAAATAACAGTGCCGAAGGGCATAAGGTTAAGCATGATGCCAATTGCCAATGATAATGATGAAGTTGTATTTAATAAATTCCAGAAATTGAAAGTAACACAAGTAACAAGGGAAAATGATATGACGATAATAAACTGTGAGGCAATTGAGGATAAAGATAACCTATATAAAACAGAAAAAGATATATATGAAAGCAGTGAATTCAGGAAGTATCAAGAAGAATTTGAAATAAATCTTGGAAAGTACTTATATAAAAGTGATGAGGCATATAAAGCTGTTCAGAAAGGAATAAGGAAACTTAAGGAAGAAAATCCTGAAAAAGGGCTTAGAGAAATATTCTTTTCGAACGAAAAGTATACTACAGAGAATTTTTCAGGTAATGTAACAAAGCTTGGCGGTCAAGATTTAACTAATGAAGAATTAGAGGCTATACTAAGAGACGGAAAACCAACTGATGAGGAATTACAAAGTCCCAGCACTACAGTTGCCGGAAATTTAAGAGAAAAATTAGGAGTATTTCAATTCGCGGTGGATGATGGTGTATTAGATGGTGATAATGGTGGCAATCAAGAATCTAGTGAGTTTGAACCGCATATAGAAAGAAGAAACCAAACAGACGAGGATCGAGAAAGACTTAAGAGAGATTTTGATTACCAAGACAAAGAATTACAGTTATTTCGAAGTGCAAGAGAAAGAAGATATCAGGAAAAATTCCGAAAAGATGGTAAGACTCCAATAACCTATGGTGAAATGTTATTCAAACCGCAATATAATAAAAAAGATATTGACTCCTTCTACGGGAAAAGATTGGTAGCAGGAACATCAGAAATAGCAATAAGGCTCTTGAGTAAATACAGAGAACAAGTAAGCTCAGATGAAAAGGATCTTTTAAATTTCAGGTTAGTTCTAATGGCTTGTATGTTACCCGAAAGGGACCATTCTTTGTATGAGATATTGCAGGGATCACATGAAGTGGGAGTAATAGGATACGAAAACCTATCTACAGCGGATACAATGGATAAAACAATAGATCCATTAGGAGAAGATAAGGTAAGAAAAGAGGTATGTAAAGATCAAAAATTTCCATATGAACGTGCGTGGGAAGATTATTCTAAGAAAAATGCGCGTTGAAGCTTAAAAACAATATTTAAGAAAAAAATCTGCACTTTATAGTGCAGATTTTTTATATATAGAAAACCACACGATAGTTGCGTGGATCAAAGGAACTTTTGTTAATACAGTAGGAAATAGTGAAACTACAATAAAAAATTACACAAGGGATCGGCTGTAAGAGGATTATGCGAAAAATCAGATAAGTTTAAAAGAAATATATCTACCGGTTTACAAGTAGTAAGAATAAGTAGGCATAAAAGGACAACCACTTTAGTGGTAGGAATGATGTGCTAAACTTTCAGTGTATCCTATAGGTGCATTGCGTACTATCAGTTAACTGGTGGTTATGATTAACAGTTACTTTTGAGAGCATTTAATGCAGGCCATAATCGAAAAGCGATTTTAAATTAAGGGTAAGATTATTAAAATATATAGTAAATTTTTGCATGGAGTTAAATGTAGTAAAATTTGACTTTATATAGAAAAGAAAGTATAATTACACAAAAAGAAAAAATTTTGAGATATATTGTATACTAATCAATAAGATAAACCGATATTTTTGTTATATTGTGGTGGTGTGTTTATGTATGATTGCAAAGGTGGCAATAAACAATTATCAGTGAAAAATGGAATAGGGGCATTTGAAGGTATAGGGAGCATCTCTTCCGGTTTTAAGCTACAAAAAGGAAGCTTGCCACAATGGGCGGTAGGTTCTGCAAAAAAAAACAATGCAAATGATCAGGAGTTGGAAAGAGAAGCTGTCGAGGTTTCAAATAGAGATAATCCAGATACTTCTAAAAATAGTAAGCTATGTCAAGATGTTGTGACACCAAAGAAAAATATCGAATTGATTCAGGGCTTTGACGGAAGTAAGGCAAAAACTGATAACGAAGATGGAGTTGTGGTAGTTTCCCCATCACAGGGTACAGTACTAACATCAGAGGATACTAAACATTGTAAAAACTGTGAAAAGATAAAAATAGATGATAGAGTTACGGCGATAGATACAAAAGCCTTTAAGAATTTCGAGAGCTTAAGTAGTATAGATATGCCAAATGTAACGGAAATAGGTGATAATGCTTTTTGTGGATGTACAAACTTAAGTAATATAGATATACCAAATGTAGTGAATATAGGTCAATGGGCATTTATGAATTGCACAAACTTAGGTAGTGTACATATGCCAAGGGTATTTGAGATAGGTGAAAAGGCCTTTATGAACTGCACAAGTTTAGAAGAAATAAACATGCCAAATGTAGGGGCAATAGCTCCATGGGCCTTTGGTTGTTGTACAAGCTTAAGCAATATAAATATAATAAATGCAACAGAAATATGTGAAAATGGTTTTAACGGCTGCCAAAGTTTAAGCAGCATAGATATACACAATGTAGTAGAAATAGGTAAAGCAACTTTTAAGAATTGCCAAAGCTTAAGCAATGTAGAAATGTCAAATGTAACGAAAGTAGGAGATGATGCTTTTGGTTGCTGTACAAGCTTAAGTAATATAGATATGTCAAGTGTTACCAAAATAGGTAAGTTTGCTTTTTGGGGATGCCAAAGACTAAAAGAAGTAAATATGCCCAATGTAACGAGAATAGGTGAGAAAGCATTTAAAGGCTGCACAGACTTAAGTAATGTATATATACCAAATACAACGAGAATAGGCAAAGAAACCTTTATAAACTGCAAAAATTTAAAAGAAATAAGTATGCCCAACGTAAAGGAAATAGGTGAAGGAGCTTTTAACAATTGCACAAGTTTAAACAGTATAAATATACCAAATGTAATGAGAATAGGTGGAGACACTTTTAAAAGCTTAGTAAACTTGAGCAGTGTAAATATCCAAAGTGTAAAGGAAATAGGTGAAGGGACTTTTAAAGACTTAGTAAACTTGAGAAGCGTAAATATGCAGAATGTAAATGAAATAGGTAAAGGGGCATTTGTGAATTGCAAAAGTTTAAGCAGTGCAGAAATGCCATATGTAACAAAAATAGGTGAAGAGGCTTTTTCATTCTGTATAAGTTTAAGTGGTATATACATGCCAAATGTAACAAAGATAGGTATAGCGGCCTTTACTAGTTGCCAAAGCTTGGGCAGTGTAGATATACCGAATGTAACGAAAATACCTAAGAAAACGTTTTCTAGATGCACAAGCTTAAACAGCGTAAATATGCCAAATGCAATGGAAATAGGTGAATTGGCCTTTGCCTTCTGCGCAAGCCTAAGCAGCGTAAATATGCCAAATATAATGGAGATAGGTGAGAAAGCTTTTGAAGACTGCACAAGCTTTAAAAAAGTAACTTTGCCATATTATTGTAATTGCTCTAAGGGTGCATTTGCTAATGACTGTGAAATAAAATATGAAGATATACCTGATATATCTTATATTGATAAATTAAAACTAATGCAATTATATCAAATTGGAAAAATTAAACCCGGAGATTTTTTAAAAGATATTGATATAAGTACTATTGGCTCTATAAATGAAAATAATTGGTACTTATTAGTAGACATATTGTATAGCGAAAGTTTAAGGTTAGTTGATACTATATCAAAATTTAAAATAAAACTGGATGACTTACTAACAAAAAATAAGTATGGTTTTGATATTTATGATGCATATATTAGGGATTGGATATCAGAAGATGAAATAAAGAAATTAATGCCTAATAGCAATCTATTTTCAAAAATGAATACAGATGGTGATGCTAAATATTACTTAGATAACGGAGTTGGTTTGGGATATGAGTTTAGAAAACACTTGCCGAATTTTGAAAAATTAAGTAAAACACCTGAAAACATTATATCCGAATTTTCAAAAAATTATAGAGGTAACTTACCATTGTTGAATGGAATGAGATCCGGAATCTACCAGTATTCAAGTGATGCTATGATAGAAGGTCGGGTTTTAACAAATCTTATGCCATATATGAGGAATACCGGAAACTCTGATATAAAGTTATATAGGGGGGTCAAGGGCTATGAAACAATAGATTACATGGCTAATATGCCGGTAGGTTCATTTGAAAAGGACAATAGGTGCATATTAGGAAAAGAAATTTTTGATAGATCATTTGCAAGTATGACTATGAATAAAGATATCGCAGAAGGATATGCAGGTGTTGGAAATACCAACAATAATCCTGTTTTTCTAGAAATAACAGTGCCGAAGGGCAGAAGGTTAAATATGCTGCCAATTGCTAATATTAATGATGAAGTTGTATTTAATAAATTCCAGAAATTGAAGGTAACGCAAGTAACAAAAAGGAATAATATGACAATAATAAAATGTGAAGCAGTTGAAGATAAAGAAAACCTATACAAAACAGAGAAAAGCATATATGAAAGCAGTGAATTTAAAAAGTATCAAGAAGAATTTGAATTAGATCTTGGGAAATACTTATATAAAAGTGATGAGGCGTATAAAGCTGTTCATAAAGGAATAAGTATTATTAAAGAAAGAAGCCCCAAAATAGGATTAAGAAAAATATTCTTTTCAAATAAAAAATATACTGCGGAGAATTTTTCAGGTAATGTAACAGAATTTGGTGGCCAAGATTTAACCGATGAAGAAGTAGAGGCTATACTAAGGAATGAAAAGCCAACTGATGAAGAGTTACAGAGCCCCAGCACTACAGTTGCCGGAAATTTAAGAGAAAAATTAGCAGCATTTCAATTTGCAGTGGATGATGGTGTATTAGATGATGATAGTGTCAGATATCAAGGATCCAGTGAGTTTGAACCACATATAGAAAGAAGAAACCGAACTAACGAGGACCAAGAGAAACTTAAAAGAAATTTTGATTATCAAGATAAGGAGTTACAGCTGTTTCGAAGTGCAAGAGAAAGAAGATATCAAGAAAAATTCCAAAAGGATGGTAAAACTCCAATAACCTATGGTGAAATGCTATTTCAACCGCAATATAATAGAAAAGATATTGACTCTTTCTACGGGAAAAGATTAGTAGCGGGAACATCGGGAACAGCAATGAGACTTTTAGATAAATACAGAGGACAAATAAGCTCAAATAAAGCAGATCTTTTAAATTTCAGGTTAGTTCTAATGGCTTGTATGTTACCCGAGAAAAACCATTCTTTGTACGAGATATTGCAAGGATCGCATGAAGTGGGAGTAATAGGACACGAAAATCTATCTACAGCGGATATGATG
The DNA here is from genome assembly GCA_934486915.1 of uncultured Eubacteriales bacterium. GTDB lineage: Bacteria > Bacillota > Clostridia > Oscillospirales > Acutalibacteraceae > CAKSJY01. Next base: position 131 of record CAKSRC010000048.1, on the reverse strand, counting down.
GATAAAACAATAGATCCATTAGGAGAAGATAGAGTAAGAAAAGAGGTATGCAAGGATCAAAAATTTCCGTATGAACGTGCTTGGGAGGACTATTCTAAGAAAAATGCACATTGAAGTTTAACAACATATTT
>CAKSRC010000047.1 GCA_934486915.1 uncultured Eubacteriales bacterium | reverse complement strand
GGTACATATCTAAGAAGTAAGATTTACATTGGTGATGTTTCTTTTGAAAGCGGTCCTGACGGAATGTTCCCCGCAAGTTTTTTATCTAAGTCACTTTTAGATTTAAATTTAAAGCTTCGTAGGTTCAAAACGGGTACACCTGCAAGGGTGCTTAAATCAAGTATAGACTTTTCTAATTTGGAAGTCCAAGAGGGTGATACCCCAATTACCCCGTTTTCATACGATACAAAAGAGGAATTACACAACAAGGTTGACTGCCATATCACATGGACAAATGCCGAGACTAAAAAGGTAATCCTAGAAAATATTCACAGATCTCCGTTATACGGCGGTAAGATAGAGGGTGTAGGCCCTAGATATTGTCCAAGCATAGAGGATAAGATTGTAAGATTTGCTGATAAGGAGCGTCATCAAATTTTTATTGAACCTTGCGGTCTTAACACTGAAGAAATGTATTTGCAGGGAATGTCATCTTCATTGCCGGAGGATGTACAGCTTAACTTCTATCACACAATCAAAGGTCTTGAAAATGCCCTAATCATGAGGTCTGCGTATGCTATAGAGTATGATTGTGTTGATCCAACCCAAATGAATGCAACGCTGGAGTTCATAGACCATGAAGGACTTTATGGTGCAGGCCAGTTTAACGGAAGTTCAGGTTATGAAGAGGCGGCAGCTCAAGGATTGGTTGCGGGAATTAATGCCGCTTTAAAGGTTCTTGGCAAGAAGCAGTTGGTTTTAGATAGGGCAAGCTCATACATAGGGACCCTTATCGATGATTTGGTAACTAAAGGAGCGGAGGATCCATATCGTATGATGACATCCAGGTCTGAATACCGTCTAATATTAAGGCAGGACAATGCGGATACAAGATTAACGCCAATTGGAAGAGAAATAGGATTGATAAGCGATGAGCGTTGGGAAAGATTCCTAGACAAGCAAGAAAAAATAAAGAACGAGCTAAAGAGGATAGAAAAACTCGTTTTAGCACCAACTGATGAGCTAAATGATATACTTGTTTCACGTGAAACATCTAAAGTAGTGAGTGGAGTAAGATTTATAGACCTTTTAAAAAGACCTCAAATCACATATGAAGCATTAAAAAGCGTAGACCCTCAAAGGCCAAACTTAGATAGAAATATCTTTGAACAAGTCGAAATAGAAATAAAATATGAGGGATATATAAAAAGACAAAAGGCTCAAATTGAAGAAATGAGAAGATTGGAGCTTAAAGAACTTCCTCAAAATATTGATTATAATAAAATTATAGGCTTACGCCTTGAGGCTAGGGAAAAACTTGAAAAGATAAGACCTATCAATTTAGGCCAAGCTTCTAGAATTTCAGGTGTCAGTCCGGCGGACGTTTCAGTATTAATTATATGGCTTAGCCAAGAAAGAGGAAGCAGTGAAAAATTATAATGAGTTTTTAAAGAACACGGCCAATGACTATAAAATAAGCCTAGACGACAATATGCTACAGCGTTTCGAGAAATATTCCGAGCTTTTGGTCGAATGGAATCAAAAAATGAATCTAACTGCGATAACTGAGCCCGAAGAGATAGCTATAAAGCATTTTTTGGATAGCCTATTGTTGCTTTGTACCTTTGATATAAAGGAGGGCGACTCCATTATTGACGTAGGGACAGGTGCAGGTTTCCCAGGTGTGCCGATAAAAATTGCAAGGCCGGATATTAATTTAACGCTGCTTGACAGCCTTAATAAAAGGCTTGTATTTTTGGATAACTTAATGAAAAATCTAAATTTAGATGCGAATCTCGTCCATTTGAGGGCTGAGGACGGCTCTAGAAAAGAGGAGTTTAGAGAGAAATTTTCAATTGCTACATCAAGGGCAGTTGCAGCGCTCCCGGTACTTTTGGAGTATTGTATGCCCTATGTTAAGGTCGGCGGAGTATTTATAGCAATGAAAGGACCTCTTATAGACGAGGAAATTGAAAATTCTCAAAATGCAATTGATACTCTTGGAGGTAAAATTGAAGATATAAAGAAATTTGTACTCCCGGACAACAGCACAAGGAACATACTTATAATAAAAAAGGTAAAGAAAGTTTCGAGTAAATATCCAAGAAGAGGAGTCAAAATTTCAAAAAATCCTCTTTGATAATGCCAAGACAACAAGAACATTTATAATTATACATACACAAAAAGACAAAACAACTGTACCCCCAAGTGATATACTTATCTCATAGGATAGGACAAGCGAGGTGGATACAGTTGTTTTTTGATCAAAAAAATAGCGGTAAAGTAAAGAATATTCCAATTTTACAAATTGTTCCCAATAAAGCACAACCGAGAATAAAATTTACACAAGAAGACCTCGAAAGCTTAAAAGACAGTATACGTGAAAACGGAATACTACAACCACTTACCGTAAGGAAAGTTTCAGGTGCAGGCTATGAATTAATAGCAGGAGAAAGAAGACTTAGAGCTTCAAAGCTATTAGGATTAGAAGAAGTCCCATGTATTTTGATAGAATGCAGTGATGAACAATCGGCAATATTCGCTTTGATAGAAAATTTGCAAAGAAGCGATTTGAATCCGTTTGAGGAGGCCGAGGGCATACAAAAGCTAATCGAAAAGCAGGGGATTACTCAATCTATAGCTGCTAAAAAGTTGGGTAAAAAGCAATCTACAGTGGCAAATAAGTTGAGATTACTGGTACTTAACCATGATGAAAGAGCAAAAATAACAAATGCCGGACTTACGGAAAGGCATGCGAGAGCATTAATAAAATTAAAAGAAGCTAAAGATAGAGAGATAGCATTAGATAAAATAATCAAGAACTCTCTAAACGTCCAACAGACGGAAGAGCTTATAGATAAAATATTACATGAAGACCAAGTTAAATTGAATATGCCTTCAGCACATCGAACCATTATTATAAAGGATGTGCGAATATTTATAAATACGATCGATAAAGCGATCCATACTATGCGGAATGCGGGGATAGATGCAATTGCAGAGCAAGTAGAATCAGAACAATTCCTCGAATATACCGTAAAAATCCCAAAGAAAAGCGCTATTAAAAAATTAGCGTGAATAGACTTGGGTTTCTCGAGCAATCGAGAACTAAAATTTGAGTACAAGTTTTTATTTACCTATCCTTATTCTTATCTTATTTTATTCCCTTAAAAAGCAGCCGTGTTGAGTTAAAATCTCGACACGGCTGCTAATTTTTTATTATATATCTAATCTTTCATAATGGCATAGGTGTATGTACGTTTTCCAATTTTTTGGGCATAGTTTATCGTATAGGCTGTACCTTTAGATTTTCCATCCCAAATAGCGACCACAATGTCGGCCTCTTTGGCGATAAGTTGATTTCGAACAAGAGGAGCTTTTCTGCCATACTTGCTATAATCAGGTTCAAAAATAATTGTTGGGATATTATGTTCGTTTGCATAGGTTTCGGCCAAGCTGTCAATTCCTTTGGCTCCGCCGCTGATTATCATGGTGGTGTTTTCAGGAATATATTTTTCAATATCAACATCAAGATTTCTAGATCCAATTATAGCAACTTTCATGTTAGGTCAACTCCTTTATTTATTATAAGTATAGCTCTTATATAAGTGCATTGTCAATCAAAGTTTTATATAATCAAAGTGAAGATGTCAATGGAGAGACATATAATCCTACCTTCCACTGAACCTCTAAAAAAGTAACGCTTGCTTTAAAATCGAATCTATAGGGAATCTTGTATTGAATATATGTTTCACGTGAAACAATCAAACATATAAAATAGTGAAAAGTTAGTTGAAAGCTTTTATTATGTTTGTAAAAGTGATATAATATTCACTATACACAAAGTATTTTAAAAGTTTATATATAGAAAAGGGATGTTGCTATTGGGAAAAATAATTGCGATAGTTAACCAAAAGGGTGGAGTTGGAAAAACTACCACAGCCGTGAATTTATCAGCGTCAATGGGGATAAGAGATAAAAAAGTATTATTGATAGATATAGACCCGCAGGGTAATTCCACAAGTGGTGTGGGGATTAATAGAAGAAATATAAAAAATACAACTTATGAGCTTATAATAGGCAAGGCAAAGGCGGAAGATTCTATTATTAAGACGGAGTTTAAAAACCTTGATATTATCCCGTCAAGCATAAATCTTGCAGGGGCGGAGATAGAGATAGTAGACCTTCCTCATAGGGAAGCAAGGCTTAAAAATGCAATTATTGCTTTTAGGGAAAAGTATGACTACATATTTATAGATTGTCCTCCTTCTTTGGGACTTATCACAACCAATGCCCTTTGTTTAAGCGACTCCATATTAGTCCCAATCCAATGCGAATATTATGCGTTGGAGGGCTTGTCTCAACTTATGCATACAGTTAGAAGGGTAAAACGTCTATATAACGAACACATTGGCATGGAAGGCGTACTTCTTACTATGTATGACGGTAGGCTTAGATTGACGCAGCAAGTTGTAGAGGAAGTAAAAAAATATTTTCCCTCTAAAGTATTTTCGACGGTGATACCCAGGGGTGTCAAGCTTTCAGAGGCGCCGAGTTTTGGAAAACCCATAGCATATTATGATAAGGCATCAAAGGGTGCTCAAGCTTATGCAGAGCTTGCAAAAGAGATAGATTCAAATAATGGAAAATAAGGAGAAAATAAAAATGGCTTCAAGTAAAAAAGGTGGATTAGGAAGAGGCTTAGACGCAATTTTTATGGATAACGATACCATAGAATCCGAAGGTAGTGTCATCAAACTAAAAATATCCGAAATTGAACCGAATAGAACACAGCCAAGGAAGGAATTTGAAGAGAAAGCATTAGCAGAACTTGCAGATTCTATTTCTCAGCACGGATTAATTCAACCGCTTTTGGTGCGTCCTATTTTGGGCGGAGGATACCAAATAGTAGCAGGAGAAAGACGTTGGAGAGCTTCTAGGATGGCGGGACTTTCAGAATTGCCCGTTGTAATAAAAGAGTTAAGTGACCAAGAAGTAATGGAGCTTGCGCTAATAGAAAATCTCCAAAGGGAAAACCTATCAGTCATTGAAGAGGCATATGGCTACAAAACATTGATGGATGAATATAATTTTACTCAAGAGGATGTAGCAAAGTCAGTAGGTAAATCACGTTCGGCGATAGCTAACACCCTAAGAATTTTAAATCTTCCACAAAGTATATTAGAAATGTTGAAAACTAATGATTTGACGGCGGGTCACGCAAGAGCAATATTATCCCTAGAAAATGATGAGGACAAAGAAAATTTAGCTAAACATATAATGGAAAACAAACTTTCGGTAAGAGAAGCTGAAAAATTGGCTAAGAAAATTAATTTACAAAAGAAGGAAAGTAAGTCTTCAGCTCCAAAGGTTAAACGAGCAACATTTTTTGATGAAGTAGAGCTATCTTTAAAAGATTATCTAGGCCGCAAGGTTAAAGTTAGTAATGGAAAAGATGATCATGGAATATTGCAAATAGAGTTTTACAGCCAGGAGGACCTTGCAGATATTGCAAGAAAACTTGGGAGAGAAGAATAAATATGACCAAGAATAAGAATATAAGGATAGCTTTTATTGCGTTGACAGCAGTATATATATGTTTTTTATGGGGAAATTCATTGGTTCCAGGGAAGCAGTCTGCGGTTCTAAGCTTATCAGTTTTGGATCAAGCAAATAACTTAATGCAATCTTTGGGAATAGGTTTTAGATTTACCCATCATTTAGTAAGAAAAATCGCCCACTTTACGGAATATATGGGGCTTGGCGTTATATTATTAACAACTTTAAGCCTTTGTGTTGAAAAAGTTAAAGACTATATATTCAACATATTGTTTGTGGGATTAATTGTCCCGGTCATAGATGAATTTATCCAGCTTTTCGTAGACGGCAGGGGCGGAGAAATTAAGGATGTTATAATAGATTTTTCCGGGGTATTAACCGGAATGTTGATAGTTTATATAATTATACTAATAGTAAAAAATCATAAGGAGAGAAAAAATGTTAGATATTAAAGAGATTAGAAAAGACCCTGAAAGAATCAAACTTGCGATGAGAAATCGAAATATGGATTTGGATGCCAAAATCGACGAAATCCTAAAAATCGACGAGGATAGAAGAGCTATCACTCAAAAAGTTGAGGGCATGAAGGCAGAACAAAATCAAGCAACAAAAAAGATACCTGCAATGAAAAAGGCAAACGAGGATACAACTGAAATCATGGCAAAAATGAAAAAGTTGTCTGACGAGATTGCCAAGGAAAATGCAAATCTTTCAAACCTTGAGAACAAGCAAAGGGATATAATCTTATCAATACCAAACTGCCCTAATAAGGATGTGCCTATTGGCAAGGACGACAGCGAAAATGTTGAAATTAGAAGGTGGGGAGAAGCAAGAAAATTTGATTTTACTCCTAAGGCTCATTGGGACCTTGGCAAGGATTTAGGAATATTGGATCCTGAAAGGGCTGCTAAGGTTACAGGAAAGAGATTCCACTTCTATAAAGATTTAGGTGCAAGACTTGAAAGGTCTATAATAAATTTCTACTTAAATACGCATACTCAAAACGGTTATACTGAGGTTTTCCCACCGTTTATGGCAAATAGAGATTCCATGACAGCTACAGGACAATTACCTAAGTTTGAAGAGGATGCATTCCACCTAGACGGGCAAGACTATTTCTTGATTCCAACAGCAGAGGTTCCCGTCACAAACCTATATAGAAACGAGATTTTAAAAGGCGAAGATCTTCCAATAAAGTTTTGCGCATATTCAGCTTGCTTTAGAGCCGAGGCAGGTTCAGCAGGAAGAGATACAAGGGGTCTAATACGTCAGCACCAATTCAATAAAGTTGAACTTGTTAAGTTTGTAAAGCCTGAGGATTCATACCAAGAGCTCGAAAAACTAACCCAAGATGCAGAGAGAGTTTTGCAAGAATTAGGATTACCATATAGAGTTGTATGCCTATCCACAGGAGATTTAGGCTTTAGCTCTGCAAAGACTTATGATATAGAAGTATTCATGCCATCTTACGATAGGTATGTTGAGATATCTTCCTGCTCAAACTTTGAAGATTATCAAGCAAGAAGAGCTTCTATAAGATATAAGGAAAGCATTAAGGACAAAGCTAAATTCGTTCATACGTTGAATGGTTCGGGTGTTGCAGTAGGAAGGACAGTTGCAGCGATACTCGAAAACTATCAAAATGCAGACGGCAGTGTCACAGTTCCTGAGGTTTTAAGACCATATATGGGCGTAGATGTTATAAGATAAATTCTTTATGCATATTGACATTATGCATAAAGAGCAAATAAAAACTTTTCAACAGTAGGTAATAGGGATCGATCACCATATATAGTGGTGATCGGTTTTTTGACTTGAATATATATGAAAAATTTCGTCTATGAATCCACGAAGAAAAAGTTTTAAACATTTTCAACATTTGTATGTTGAAAACTATTTTTGGTCAAGTTTACCAATAGTCGAGTTATGCGTAAATTAAGAGAATTATGCAACTTGAAAATGATTTTGATGTTGACATTAATGTCTAAGTTTTTATTGCATTTTTATTATGGTAAAGCTAAAATATAAAGAGTACACTTATTCTCGAAGGGAAGAGCAACATTGCAAAAAAAAGTATGCCTTATATATACCGGTGGGACGATTGGTATGAAGCCTACCAAACATGGTTACGCACCAAAAGAAAATTATTTATTGGACGTTTTAAATTCAATGCCGGAGCTGTCTTTTAAGGAAATGCCCAAGTTTGATTTGATTGAATATCATCCATTGTTGGATTCGTCGTATATTTCAGTGGATGAATGGGTTAAAATCGCAAGAGATATAAAAGATAGGCATGATATATACGATGGCTTTGTTATTTTACACGGTACGGA
>CAKSRC010000046.1 GCA_934486915.1 uncultured Eubacteriales bacterium | reverse complement strand
CTATCGCACTAAAAAATCCAAACATCTTATTTGCACCTCTCAAATGATACTTACCAATAATCCCGATAACTAAATAAATTATAAAACCATTAAGCCAAGTAATAATGCGGTTACTGTCGATAAAAGAGCAACTATAGAAGCCGCCATCCAACTAAAAAAACCAAACATTGAATTCGCCAAAAGCATTAATAATCCCATTGGTACCACCCCTACATTTAATACATACACACAATTACCATAGACTCGCCGCATATAAGTAAGGCCATTGTAATAACTGATATAGTAAAATCCATCGTTGCTGCAAAATATGCTGCGAACAAATTTATATATTTTATCCTAACAATAATTTAATTGCGCAATATATTATTTTGGATAAAAGTCTTTTTAATATATTTATATAATATCACAAAATTCTTTCAAAATCTAGTGTCTAATGTTACAAATATTTGGGTATATTTTGGTTTTATTTTAGATAATTTCTACATTTTTATTGTATATGGTAACAAAATTTACTTTTTTGTTTGAAATCTTCTTTTCTAAATATCATAAGATTATGCTTAATGTATTCATAAACCAACAATTGCATACTGCGGATACCAATATATCTCATACCACAGTATGCAAAAATAAAATACATTAAATAAATTATTTATAAATATGTAGTTTTTATTAGATTTTCAATAGTGCACAAGCTGCCTTAATCAAATCCCATAGTGTCTCAACATGTTTTCCGATCTTTGCGATAAAAACAAACCATGGACCCGCAGCCTTAAGATGATTAAATACATCCTTTAATGAGTCCATAAAAGATAAAACCTGCATAAAAAATATTGATACTGATACCATAAAAACAATTTCCCCTTGTAAAAAATTTATAATTTATATCTTTTCTTCTTTTTATATTGATTATATTAATGATTCAAAAACATCATAAAATAATTAAATCAAAAAAGTCATTCTAAATATTCGTCAAATATTAAAACATAAGGTTTCTTAGCTAAAGATAAACTACCTTGCAGGCAGAAATACAGCTACAAAAATCCTAAATAATACCTTAAATACTTTTGATACCCCACAATAAACAGTTATCCAAGCAGCCGCCTTTGTAATTGACCAACATATAGTTCCTACACTCTTCCACATTTGGCTAATCGTTGTTGTGTTCATTAAAATTAAGTATAAATTCATCATCATTTTACCCTTCCTTTACATAAACGTAGCTGTAACCACGTTGTGAACGGACTGCATTTCGGCGCCCCAAATGCTTCCAAGAAAGTAAACAATACCAATGACTTTTGCAACACACAACACTTTAATTACTCCACAAAAAATGCCCGAACATACACCTGCAAACTTGGCGGCCTTTCCCCATAAATCAAATGTATACATAAGATTTAGAAATACATTTAAATAAGCCATTCCTTTTTACCTCTTCCTTTTTAATTGCGACAACATAACACTGTCGAATATATACTAAAAATATTGCACGAACAACATATGTCATTTATTGGGTGTATGCCTAAACCAATCGCAGCAATATAAATTTTATTTAATCTTTTCTAATAATATATCTATAAAAAAAGTGATGCAAACTTAGATAACATTTCCGCCATTGATATACATGCGTTTCCTGCAGTATAAACAACAACTGTCATTAATAATGCGGGAGCCACAAAAAGTATCTTTGCCGTCAATTTAAAAAAATCAACTACCATAATTAGTCCATTAATCATACAGGTCATATCTATAAGTAATTTAACTTTAAACAAAACTACCCAACCTCTTTCTTATTATAAAGTAATTCTAATAGATATTCTAAAAAACATTAAATAAAATTATCTTTTACACTTCGACTTTAGTTGTAATAGTTAAATTGCTTTTTTACGTAGCACAACGACAAGCAATCCCCAAAAGTTTAATGCTCATCTCCAATGCAAATTACATATTAGTATCCTATCTATACACCTATTTTTTATTTGGGACCGGATCATAACCACCTTTAGAAAAAGGGTTGCATCTTAAAAATCTATATAAAGCCAGGCCCACACCTTTAATTACACCAAATCTTTCAATTGCTTCAATTGCGTAAGCCGAACAAGTTGGATAATATTTGCACATAGGCGGGGTATTGGCTGAAATATTATTTTGATAAATCCTTATTAATTTTATTAAAAATCTCTTCATTTTAGTACATTTGCCTTCTTCATGTATTTTTCTATACATTTAAACATCTCATTTGAGTTTGACTGCGAAGTCTTAACCCTCGCAACAAATATGAAATCGTATCCACTCTTCACCGACGGCAAAATTTTTCTATAGGCTTCTTTAATTATTCTTCTACACCTATTTCTTTTTACTGCATTTCCTACTTTTTTACTGGTCGTTATCCCAAATCTGGAATAACCCTTTTTATTTCTTAAAACATACATAACAACTATAGGCGAGACATAGCTCTTGCCCTTTGCGTATGCACGACGAAATTCATTGTTTTTTTTTACACTTGTCATTTCGCCCATAAAAATTACCATTCCTACTTAATAATATTCAACAAAAAAAGGTCACAAAACTAACGCTTTAGTGACCTTTTTTATTAATGGGATAAGCGTTTTCTCCCTTTAGATCTTCGGCGAGCTAAAACCTTACGACCATTTCTATCTGACATTCTTTTTCTAAAACCATGTTCTTTTTTTCTATGAAGTTTCTTTGGTTGATATGTTCTTAACACTGCATAAACCTCCTTCCAGCGTTTAAAGAATTTATTGCTAAAATTTATTATACCCTAGCCACATATACAATGTCAACATAAAATTAATAATTTTCTTATAGAGTTTTTGTCCTCAATAAGGGAATTTTTTGTAGTTTTTGTACTATATATGGAGACACTTTTATTTTAATTAAGTCTATAAAGGAGGATTGTATCTTATGATTTTATCGTTTATATTAGTTTTCAACATCAACTGTCGAAAAAGGTTTGAAAATTCAACATACATATGTTAATATATTAAGATGTGTATAAATATATTTTTTTATTTTCAACAACTATTAACTTAATTATAAATTATTCGGAGGTACAAAATTATGGATTCTTTTCTCGAGGCCTGGGAATTAATTTGCGATTACTGCAAAACTAGGATTACGGATGTAGCATACAAAACATGGATAAGCAGAATCAAACCAATTAAATTAGACTTTGAGGCGGGTGATGCTATCTTAATGGTTCCAAATGAATTCCATCGTCAAACTTTAAATCGCTGCTATAGAAATTTGCTAAACGACGCCTTTAACGAAATATTCGGTTCCGGGATTAATATTTGCTTTACCGTGCCTGAAGAAGTCGAGAGCGAAAAAAATAAAAATGTAAGCAATTTAGCCATAAATGAAAATTACGAATTCACATTCGATACATATATAGTAGGTTCTTCAAACAAATTTGCTCATGCAGCAGCTTTAGCTGTCGCAGCTAACCCCGCAGGAGCATATAACCCTCTTTTTATATATGGAAATTCAGGCCTTGGAAAAACTCATTTGCTTTACGCTATTTGTAACGATATAAAAATAAATCATCCTGAAATGAGAACCTTATATATAAAGGGTGACGATTTTACCAATGAACTAATCGATGCTATTAGAAAAAATACAACAAGAGATTTTCACGAGAAATATAGAAAAACCGATATTTTACTCGTCGACGATATTCAGTTTATCGCAGGAAAGGACTCAACCCAAGAGGAATTTTTCCATACATTCAATGCTCTTTATGAATCAAATAAGCAAATAGTCCTCACATCTGATAGACCTCCAAAAGAAATAAAAACATTGGAAGACAGGTTAAGGACTCGATTCGAGTGGGGCCTTATAGCGGATATTAACCCGCCGGATTTTGAAACAAGAATCGCTATTATAAAAAGGAAAGCAGAGCTCCTTGATATAAAAATTCCCAATGACGTATGCGAATATATCGCAACAAAATTAAAAAGTAATATACGTCAGCTTGAAGGAGCCGTAAAGAAATTAAAAGCCTACAATCTCTTAGCAGGTGAAACTTTAACCATAGCCACAACCCAAAGCGCTATTGCAGACATATTAAATAATGATCAACCTGCACCCGTCACGGTAGAAAAAATAATCGAAGAAGTCGCAAATACCTTCTGCGTTTCACCGGATGATATCCGCTCATCAAAACGTTCTTCCAATATATCGACTGCAAGGCAAATTGCTATGTATGTCGTTAGGGAGATAACACAAATGTCCATGTCCGCTATAGGCGACGAATTTAACGGCAGGGATCACTCTACTGTTGTCTATGCTATCCAACAAGTAGAGAAAAACATCCAAACCAACGTAAAAACAAAATCAATAGTAGAGGATCTTATCAAAAATATAAGGGATAGATAAGCATTTATTTTGATGTTGATAACTTTTAACTTGTCAACAAATTCAGTTGAATTGCTTAAATTCTCCTCATCAAAACTTTTAACTTATTTTTAACATTCAACAACAACTTTTCAACACGATTGTTGAATTAAAAATATGCCTTATTTTTATCAACAATTTCACAACACTAAAATCACTTGTTAAAAATCCGTGGAAACCGCGCCCACATTGGCAATTCACCGTATTTCCACAAAATCAACACCCCCTACTACTGTTACTGTAATTAATATATATTATTGCTATTATTATGCTCACGAAAGGACGATTCGCTTGAAATTTACTTGCAACAAACAAAACTTGGTAGAAGCAGTTACAAATGTTCAAAGAGCAGTTTCTACAAAGTCAACTATACCCGCTTTAGAGGGAATTTTTATAAAGGCCAAAGCCGATAAATTGGAGTTATGCGGCTACAATCTGGAACTTGGAATAAAAACATACATAGAGGCTCAAACCGAAGAAGAAGGAGAAGTAGTCTTAAACGCAAAACTATTTTCTGATATAGTAAGGTCTCTTCCTGATGAAAAGGTCTCGATTGCTGTAAACGACAGACTGATAACTGAAATAAACAGTGGTAAGAGCGACTTTTCTATAATAGGTTTGAAAGCAGAAGATTTTCCGGAACTTCCGTTTATCAGCGGTTCTCAAAATATAAAGCTCTCTTCATTGGTCTTAAAAAGTATGATCAAACAAACGCTTTACGCAATATCCGAAAATGACTCAAAACCCGTACACACAGGTGCACTATTCGATATAGCCAACCAAGAAATAAGATTGGTTTCGGTAGACGGATACCGTTTGGCATTGAGAAAAGAAAAGATAAACACAAATGAACAAATAAGCTTTGTAGTTCCAAAGAAAACCTTGATGGAAGTTATAAAATTAATCCCGGATTTAGTTGATGAAATTACATTAAAAATAGCCGATAGGCATATAATCTTTGAAATTGACAACTATTGCGTTATATCAAGACTTTTGGAAGGGGAATTCCTTGATTACAGCGCTGCAATCCCGATAGATTTTAGGACAGAATTAAAAGTCAATACGAGAAAATTAATCGAAAGCACTGAAAGAGTTTCTCTTCTTGTAACTGATAGGTTGAGAAGTCCTATTCGCTGCGTGCTTATAAATGATGAAGTAAAAATGTCGTGCGTGACATCCATAGGAAAAGCAAGTGATGAATTTAAATGCCCCATAAAAGGTGAGGATGTAGAGATTGGATTTAACAACCGCTATCTTGTCGAAGCTTTAAAAAATGTCGATACCGATGAAGTGGTGTTACAGCTAAGCGGACCGCTAAGCCCAATAAAGATCCTTCCAAGCTCCGGCGATGCATTTTTATTCTTGGTTTTACCAGTTAGATTACAAGCAGAATAAGAGGTCCCAATATGCAAACAAGGAAAATTGAAATTAATTCGGAATTTATAAAATTAGACTCATTCTTAAAGCTTGCCGGCGCCGCAGTGACGGGAGGCCAAGCAAAGATAATGATCAAAGACTCTCAAGTAAAAGTAAATGATGAAATTTGCCTAATGAGAGGAAAAAAACTTCACGATGGAGATAGGGTTGCGTGTGGTGACACCCTATATGAGGTGCTCGTAAAGTGAGGGCTTTGAGCATTGATTTAAAAAATTATAGGAATTTCGACATCGAACGCTTTACCCCGGGCGAAAACATAAATATAATATATGGTGACAATGCTCAAGGAAAGACTAATTTAATAGAGGCAATATGGCTTTTTACCGGCGGGAGATCCTTTAGATCTGCAAAGGATGCAGAGCTTATTAAGTTTGGCAGCGATTTTGCAAAACTTGATATGGAGTTCTTTTCTTGCGGGAGAAATCAAACTGCTTCGATTGTGATTGAAGGGAAAAGAAGGCTGGTAACTCTTAACAAAGTAGAGAAAAAATCAGCGGCGTCTCTTGTAGGGTCTTTTTGTGCAGTGGTGTTTTCGCCAAATCACCTTTCTTTGGTAAAAGACGGTCCCGCAGGACGCAGAAGGTTTATAGATTCTGCTCTTTGTCAAATAAAACCTGCCTATTGTTCGGCTGTTTTAAAATATAATCACATTCTAAATCAAAGAAATAGGCTTTTAAAAGAAATTAAAAATAGGGGAAGTCTTATCGATACGCTTGATGTATGGGATGAAAATCTCTCTTTCTACGGCGCTGCCATTGTAAAGGAAAGAATTGAATATATAGAGCTTGTAAAAAGCAAAGCGGAACGATTTTACAGCGGAATTTCAGATGGAAAAGAAAATTTTTCGGTTTTTTATAAGTCAAATCTTCAAAAAAATGATATAATAGAAGTTGAAAAGATTAAAAAGGTATTTTTAGAGAAACTTCAAAACTCAAGAAATGAGGATTTAATCCTTGGATATACAAGCGTTGGAGCGCATAGAGATGACCTTTGCTTTAAAGTAAATAATCTCAATGCGAAATCCTTTGCTTCACAAGGTCAACAGCGCTCTTGTGTCTTAGCGCTAAAGCTTGCCGAGGCGGAAATCGTGATGGAACAAACGGGTCAAAAACCTATAATTTTGCTTGATGATGTTATGAGTGAATTGGATTTAAAACGTCAAAAATATCTCATATCATCTATTAAGGACTGGCAGGTTTTTATAACTTGCTGCGAAATGTCTGAAATTATTGACCTTGACGAACCTCAAAAGTTTGAAATAAACGGCGGTAAAATAAGAAAAATTTAATGTATTCCCGCCGCATTAATTGAGTTTAAAAAAGTATTAGTAGTTATGAGGGAGCCGATATGTATCTTCATTTGGGCAATGATGTAGTCGTAAGAACGGACGACATCATTGGAATATTTGATCTTGATAAATCCACTGTAAACAAAACAACACGTGAATATCTAAAAAAAGCAGAACAAAATGGTGAAGTGATAAATGTTTCATATGAGTTGCCTAAATCATTTGTAGTTTGCGAAAATAATGGAAAAAATAAAGTTTATATAAATCAAGTGTCCTCAGCGACACTTTGCAAAAGGTCAGCGATAAAGCTTGAAGAGGTGATTAAATGAGAAAAATGGAGCTTCCAAGATGTCCTTATTGCGGAAAACCGTTAAACTTCTTTGAAAGTTTTGTATTAAAAAGTCATGGCGAGTACTATTGTTCGACTTGCGACAAAAATTCAAAGGTTACTTTTGAAGAATCAATGTATAAAAGGTCATGGATATGTGAAATTGTAGCCTTAGCTATATTAGTTATACTTGTAATATTTACACCATCAAAAAGTCTCTTGGAGGCGGTTGCGGTATTCCTTCCCTTTTTGTATTTTTACATCATGGTTCCGTTCGATATGGTATTAGTGCCATGCAAACAAACAAAAGTAAATGAATATCAAAAGGGCAGTGTATCAAACGAACAAACAGTGTGTTTTTCACCCATCAATAAAAAAGCTAACGATAGAAAAAAGATAAACTCCTTAGAGTTTTATTCAAACAACAAGGAGACAATCGATTCGTCTTTTAAGACAAGAGAAATACCATTATCGTTTAACAAACAATTCAATGATGACGGCAAAAATAAGGAAAATTAAAACACAAAAAAGTATTTTTAGAAATTGGAGGGCTAACCTTGGAAAATACTGAGATAACTCAGACAAATCAAGAATATGGAGCTGATGAAATACAAGTACTTGAAGGGCTTGAGGCCGTAAGAAAAAGGCCTGGTATGTATATAGGCTCGACAGGACCAAGAGGACTTCACCATCTTGTATATGAAATAGTAGATAATGCAATCGATGAAGCATTGGCAGGATATTGCGACAAAATCGACGTTAAGATTCTTCCCGGCGATATTATAAAAGTAATAGACAACGGAAGAGGTATCCCGGTCGGCAAACACC
>CAKSRC010000045.1 GCA_934486915.1 uncultured Eubacteriales bacterium | reverse complement strand
TGGCGGTATAGCTCAGCTGGCTAGAGCATTCGGTTCATACCCGAAGTGTCGATGGTTCAAGTCCATTTACCGCTACCATTTTTGTTTCTTATAGTCGATATTATCTATCGGTTATAAGAAATTTGGCCCGGTGGTCAAGTGGTTAAGACACCGCCCTTTCACGGCGGTAACACGGGTTCAAATCCCGTCCGGGTCACCACTTTTTATATTCTTTGCGTTTCTTATTTTGATAAAACTAAATAACTCGACTTAAATCCTGAATTTATTGTATTTGGCCCGGTGGTCAAGCGGCTAAGACACCGCCCTTTCACGGCGGTAACACGGGTTCGATTCCCGTCCGGGTCACCAATACTATGATTATACCACTTTTATCATAGTTTTTACCAATAGACATCAATCCTGTATGTAGGAACGATTCTAAAAAATTTTATCCCAGGCTTTCATTAGTAAGTTGAAATTTTACAACCATAGGAACCGTTTCTTATGGTTGTTTTATATTTTTATTTAAAAAATGTTTGACTCTATGAAACTCATTTGGTATAATATTTATATTATTGTCGTATAACATACGCTAATAAAATCCTTGCTCTGATTTATTATTAGGGCCTAACGTCCAAAAGGAGGTGCAACGAATGGAAAAAATTCAAAATTCATATGAATCAGTTTTAGTTCTTTCTCTAAAATTAGGTGAAGAAGGTATTGAATCTATGATCCAAAAATTCCAAGCCTTAATCGAAGAAAATGGTACTTTAGAAAGCGTAGATAAGTGGGGCAAAAGAAGACTTGCTTATCAAATCAACAAAGAACCTGAAGGATACTATGCTTTGTTTAACTTCAAAAGCGATGCTGAATTCCCTGCTGAATTAGACCGTATCTACAAGATTACTGACGGTATTTTACGTTCTCTTATCGTTAAGAAAGAGGCTTAAGGAGGAACTCAGATGCTAAACTCTGCTATACTTATGGGCAGGCTTACAGCCGAACCTGAGCTTAGACACACTCAAACAGGTATTGCTGTTGTTAGATTTACTCTTGCTGTAAATAGAAGTTTCGTTAGGCAAGGCGAAGAAAGAAAAACTGACTTTATCGATATAGTCGCTTGGAGACATACCGCTGAATTTGTAGAAAAATATTTTCACAAAGGTCAGCTCGTCGCTGTAGAGGGCTCTATCCAAACAGGATCATATCAAGATAGAGACGGAAATAAGCGCAGAACTTTTGAAGTAGTTGCCAGCAATGTACATTTTGCTGAGTCTTTCCACGGAAGAGCTGATTATAGTCAATCTCCCGAACCTGCTTCAAACGATAGCTACAGCAGTCAAGTGTCCCCTGCTTATACCAACGGAAATACGGGCGACTTTGAAGAAGTCCCTGAAGATGATGATTTACCGTTCTAATCATCAAATAAATCTTTAACAAAAGGAGGATGTTATCATGGCAGAAAAAAATGAAAAGACTGAAAGAGATACCCGTCGTAATGCACGTAAAGGCCGTAAAAAAGTTTGCGCTTTTTGTGTCGACAAGGTAGAAACTATAGATTATAAAGATATTTCAAAACTTAGAAAATATGTTTCTGAAAGGGCCAAGATTCTTCCAAGAAGAGTCACAGGCACTTGTGCTCACCACCAACGTGAGCTCACGAGCGCAATCAAACGTGCTCGTCACATTGCTTTATTACCTTTTAGCAATGATTAATTCTTTTTACAAAACGAAAATCTCCTTGAAGATGAAAATCTTCAGGGAGATTTTTATTTTATCGCAAATTTAATTATTATCCACAATCAATTTATTATGTATTAGACGTTTTAGTTCATCCACATGAGATATTATGCCAATCATTCTCCCTTTTTGTTGTATACGATTCAAAGAAGATACCACAGTATTTAATGTCTCTTGGTCAAGTGAACCAAATCCCTCATCAATAAAGATTGAGTCAAGTCTTATGCCACCGGAATAACTTTGTACTGCGTCCGACAAGCCAAACGCTAACGCCAAAGATGCCAAAAACAGCTCTCCACCGGACAATGTATTAACCGGCCTAACTCCTCCCAAGTGAGCATCAAACACCTCTAGAGAAAGACCGTTGTGTCCATGCCCCACCACCTTATCCTTAACCCTGCTTAGGCTATATCTACTGCTCGTAAGTCTTGCAAGGTAGATGTTGGCGCAACTTAACACGTCATCAAACGCCAGACCTAATACAAACATTTTAATAGGCATTTTACATACGTTTTTACCGTTCATAAGTTCGGATATCTTGGCAAATCTCGAGTATTCGTCATTTAGGCTTTCGTATTTTTTTTGAAGTGATGACACCCTCTTAATCGTATCTTGAAGATATCTTTTTTCGTGCTCTAGGCTTCCTCTTTTCTCGTTAGCACTCTTAATTTGTGCCTCTAAACTTTCAAGCCCCTGTTTACAACCTTGTTGTGAATAGGACCCAAAATCTATAGAATTTTTTAATTCCTTATTATTGGTCCTCTCCTCTTCTAAAAGTTTATTGGCATTTGCTAAGTTGGCCTTTTCCTTTTGATGCTCGCCGAAAGCTGCGTTATATCTCCTATTGATAGCCTCGATATCTCTCTTATTCTTATCAATTCGACCTTTAATATCATTGGTTTCCTTTTCTATGCTACCATAAGAAACCCCGCTTTCCAAAAGATATTGCTCGAGTTTATCCTTGTGCTGAGTATTTAATTTAATGGCTTGATTTAGTTCCCCGATACTACGATTTAAATCTTCTAGATCCTTAGCAATCGAATCCCTTTCTCTTTCTCTTTGAGAAAGCCTTTCTCTTGCCTTATCAATTAGTAAACTTGACCGTTCACACTCACTTATTTTTTGATTGTTACCCTTGATTTTTGACAAAATCTCTTCCTTGGAAAGGCCTATCTCCTCACATACCCTTTGACCTTCGATATACTCCTTATTTGCACTTTCGCAAAGCGCCAAATCCTTGGATTTTTGGAAGTTTAGATTTTCTAGATTTTTCTCTTTCTCTTTAAGTTGAGACTTTAGTATCTTAATCTTATCTATATTGTCCATATTTAAATCTTGATTTTCTATGGCGGGCTTGGGGTGATTTTTAGAACCGCAGACAGGACAGGGTACGCCATCTTCAAGTTTCATTGCTAATGAACTTATCGTGCCTATTTCTATCTCATTTTCTATCGAACTCAAGTTTAATCTAAGCGATTCCACTTCAACATAAAGTGCTTTAAAGCGTGATAGGCTCTTGTCGTAGTTAGACTTTCTCTCTTTTGTTATCGACGCAGTATCCTCCAGCTTTAAATACTCTTTAATATAAGTATCAAGCTTATCACGTATAGAGTATAAACTCGGCAACATATCCGCATCTTTTAAAGCATTATCTATAAACTGTTCTGCCTTTTTTATGTTATCCAATGCCTTAATTTTTTTATTTTTAAGCTCTTCATTTTCCCCCTCTTTTTTCAAAAGGCCTGCTTCCATATTCTTTATATTCCTTTGAAGCTCCTTTATTTCTTTAGAAGTGTTAGAAAATGATTCTAGTTTTCCAAGTTTTGATGATAGACTATCATTATCCTTTTCCATTTGTGAAACTTTAGCCCTATCATTACTTGCTATCTCAAGATTGAATTTTGACTTGTTTAACTTTTCTAGGCTAAGGTTATAATCGACTTGGAGTTTATCAAGTTTTTGATTACTCTTAGTGATCATATCTATCTTTTCTACTATTTGTCTATATTCTTTTTGTTTATTTTCAAGCTTTTTAAGCTCATTATTATTGATTGATATATCTTCCTGTATCTTCTCGAGTTTATCATCGAGTTCTTCACCGGACTTAACATTAAACGAAGAAAAAAGTGTATCCCTTTCATATGTAATCTTATCTAATTTACCTTTAGCATTTTTAGTAAGGTCGATAGCCTTATTAGTTATGTCGCTCCACCGCTCAGCCATAAAAAGTCTTTCAAATATCTTGGATTTTTCTTCGGAACTTGATAAAATAAGTTTCTTAAATTCACCTTGAGGGAGAATTATTACCCTGGAAAACTGTTCGCAATCAAGGCCTATTATCGACTCTGCACGTTTTCTTATTTTGTCCTCGCTCCCGGCCTCGATTAAAACCCACTCACCATCTTCCATCCTATAGCATGAATGTTCATCTCTAAGTTCACGGCGACCGCTGCCTCGTACAATGTGAACCTTAAGACTCCTTTTGAAACGATATTCTTCTCCACCTAATGAAAATATATAATCTACGCAAGTCACATCACTGTCACTTGCAGAAATCGACCTCATATTTTTCCATGTTCTAAGACCTCCCGTTGCACGGCAATAAAGAGCAAAACACATAGCGTCAAGTATAGTTGTTTTGCCGCTTCCCGTAGAGCCTGATATTAAAAATATATTTTGGTCCTTTATATTTTCAAAGCTTATGTCTTTTCTATCTCTATAAACTCCAAACCCTTGCATACTAATAGAAATAGGCTTCATTTATCTTCTTCCTTCTTTACGTTTTTTAAAATCTCATAAAAAGTCGAGATATCTTGACTTTCCACTTCCTTTTGGCAGATATCTTTTATAAACCTACAAAAGATATCCTCTTCGTTTAATTTCTTGCCAATAAAATGATTATCGTCTTTTTCCTTGTTGGATTCGTCTAATGATGCCTTCATCCAATCAGCCGAAATACTGATAATATTAGGAAAATATACTCTAAGTTGATCTATAGGCATATAAATCGGATTTGAATCTTCAAGTTCTGCGCATATGTAGTCGCTTGAAGGAAATTTCTTTCCAATTTCTACTATATCATTAAACCTACCCCTAATAACTCTTACCTTCCTAAGCGGTTCTATCTTAATAGGGGTTATAGTCTTTTTATTATCATCTATATTGATTATATCCATGCTTTTTTGAAAGCTTTTTTCGCTAAAGGAATATGATAGCGGCGCGCCGCAATAGCGCCCATTTGGTCCTGCTTTTTGGGCTGTATGTAAATGTCCCAATGCCACATGATCAAACATCTCAAATAGCGAAGCACTTACCTCTTGGCTTTGGGCTATATATAAAGAGGATTCCGACTCGCAAGACACGCAACCGTTTATATAACAATGCGATACAAGTATATTGAAAGCATCCTTATCTATAGTTTTTTTAATCTCATCAATCATGAGCCTAAAACTATCCTTTAAAGATGATACTTTTTCATCCTTAAAAAATGGTGTGCACTCGTTATAATCAAAGTAGGGAATTGCATATATATTTACTCTTTGATTGTCCTTTTCAAATGAAATAGGTTTATCAAAATCCCTTATCGAATTTATAATATATATTCCATTGTCCTTTAAAAGGTCGGCACCTATTGCCATCCTCTCTCGACTGTCATGATTGCCTGAAATTATCACAAGCGGTATAGAATATTCCTTTCCTATTTTTAAAATCACTTTATTAAACATAGCTATTGCCTCGTTTGGAGCAATAGCTCGATCAAATATATCTCCTGCTATGATTATTAAATCAGGTTTTTCGTTGTCTATAGCCTTAAAAAACACATTTTCTATAAAATACTCTTGGTCTTCAATAAGTAAACGGCCGCAAAGGGTCTTCCCCAAGTGCCAGTCGGAAGTATGAAGTATCTTCATCTTTTAAACAATCCCTTTTTAGCTACCGCTTCAACAGGTACTACGCTAAAAAATACAGCTTGATGCCTTGAGGTAATTTTTCTGTCCATATGCATACATCCAAAATACCATTTTTTAAACTTAACCTTCTTTTCAAGCTGTTCAAGAAAGCTTTCCAATGGATTAATAGACTTTATATTTCTATCAATAAGCTTTTTTATATCAAACGGCGGCTCATGAGTAATAATATAGTCTACTTCTTTATCATGCTCCTCTAAATTATCAAGGCACATCTTCATTTCATCAATATTTGGGAGCTCTCTTTCCCACCAGGTTCCCGCTTCAATGCGATACTCCTTATCAGGACTTTCCCCGCCGCCAAATGCAAGTATCTTCTTATTATCTATATCAAAAATTTGACCCCTCATAAGATGATAAATATTATCGGCAATTTTGTGAACTTTACCGCCATTCCACTCAATGACAGGATATTGATCCAGTAAATCAAAATTTTCATGTTTCCCGTCTATAAATAAAATCGTATACTTTTTGTTTTTTAGCTTGTTTAGATTTTTTTGCTCTTCAGGGCTATTGTTCCAAATGAATCCAAAATCTCCACAAACAATAAGAATATCATCCTTTTTAAGCCTTTTCATGTTTTTCTCTTCAAATCGCTCTATTTCACCGTGAAGATCCCCCGTAATATATATCATTAACCTTATCCCCCTAATCCTTATTAAAATCTAAGTAAATATGTAACTATACTAAATAATATTTGCCTTTAATACTAATATCATGTAAACTATAAATTGAATATTTTTATAATAACACATTGGAAGGGAAATATCTATGAAAAAAACTTTAGGAATTATATTATCATTGATCTTGCTGGGAAATTTTTTATCCACAACATACGCAAGCGCTGCATCCTTTAATATAGATTTTGAAACAAGCTGCGATTCAATATCTTTAATGAATCTCGATACTGATTCCATAGTATATGAAAAAAATCCTGATAAAAGGCGAAGCCCCGCATCTATTACTAAAATAATGACTTATATTATAGTTACCCAAAATGTTAAAGATTTAGAGGGTACTAAAGTCACTGCAACTAAAGATACTATAGATGAACTGCTCGGTACCGACAGCTCAGTTGCTAACATTAAAGCGGGTGATGAATTTTCAGTTTATCAACTTCTTCACGGCATGATGATAGCTTCTGGAAATGACGCAGCGCTTATCTTAGCAAATTATATTGGTGGCGGCGACACCTCTAAATTTGTTAATATGATGAATGAAAAAGCCCATGAACTTGGCTGCGAAAATACCCACTTTGTAAACCCCCACGGCCTATATGACCCTAACCACTATACAACCACAAACGATATGCTTAAAATTACTAAATATGCATTAACTATGCCATATTTTAGCGAGATCACAAATAAAACCGTATCATACATTTTGGGCGATGATTGGCCCCTTGTTACTACAAATAGACTCATAGACCCAATAAACGGAGGCTCATATTATTATAGATATGCAAAAGGGATAAAAACGGGTCACTTAGATGAAGCAGGATACTGTTTAGCCTCATCCGCAGTAAGAGGAGGATATACTTATCTATGCATTGCAATGGGTGCACCCATAAATTCTGAAAGTGATAACGATATAAACGGTGCAATGATAGATTCAAAGACTCTTTATATGTGGGCATTTAAAAACCTAGAAATTAAAACCGTACTTAGTCAAGAGCAACCTATAGGCGAAACTAACCTAAAATATGCATATAAAAAAGACAAATTAATGCTCCAACCTGCTAAAGATCTTTCTGCTATACTCCCTGTTGACGTTGATGTCTCCAGTGTGCAAATTGTAAAAGATTATCCAGAAGAGGTAGAAACTCCTATACACGAAGGAGATAAAATAGGTACAGCCACCGTATATTATGCTAACAACCCCATTTCTACTATTGATGTCGTATCAGGAGAAACCGTCCAAAGAAACCAGCTTATATACGCTATTGCACTCTTAAATACAATAGTGACATCCAAGATATTTATAGCTATTGCTATTATCCTAATCCTATTGTTTGCAACATATGCTTTTCTTGTAGTAATGCAAAACAAACAAAATAAAGAAAAAATGAGAAAATACAAAAAATAAATTATGTGCAAATTAGCACATAATCTATCAACATTATATATATTTTTCTATTTATCATCACTTTACATTTTCTTAAAAAAGTTATATACTAAAGTCATAATCAGGTGCAATGTTATGTTTAAATTTTGATTGGAGATCGGATGTGAAATTATGTTTTCCAGAGTTAAAAAAACAGAAAACCATCCCCGCGATGACTCGCAACTTATGTCTAGCCTTGGTAATTTTGTAACACACAGGTACAGTGCCAGTGTTTTTAATCCCATTCCAGAGCCAATGCTTTCAACTTATATATGCGAAACCAGGGTTGGAGGGCAACTTGAATATTCGGCAGGCGTTAGTATAGATTACAATTCATCCGAATTTAGTATAATGATGAAAAGGGGAGAAGACGGCAGAGTTAAATTTGTAAAGCCAAACTCTTATGAATATGGGAGCTTAGCTACCCAGATACCTATCACCAACGAAGGTGCCTATACTGCGCTTAGCGCAGTACAAAAATATATTAAAGATAATTTAGGAAAGAAATACGGTTCCTTCTTTGGCCTAATGAGAAACAGCAACTCATTTGTTCGCTATGTATTAAAACACACTCATGATGCCAATGTCAAACCGATTGCTAAACTGCATTCACCATTGACCGAAAGGTCTGCAGCAAAGAAAATTGATAAATTCAACTTATCTAAGGAAGCAAAAGCCTTCAAACAATCAATAGATGATGAACCACTGTCTTTTGATAACAAAGATTATT
>CAKSRC010000044.1 GCA_934486915.1 uncultured Eubacteriales bacterium | reverse complement strand
CGTCTACACCGCCGCCAACGCCGTTTAAAATCAGCGTAGCCGCTTCTTCTAATTTCAAAACGCGGTTTGAAATATTTTTTATCGTCTTTTCGATTGCAATCGCATTACAGTTCTCAAAAGCGATCATTTTCGTAATCACTTCTATTCTTTCGCTCCGTTCCGTAACGATTAAAACGTTTCCGCAAACACTATGCCCGATATAACGAAGAGACAGCCATTCTTCGGCTTTACGAATACAATATTCCCCGTCGGTTTTATATATTTCGCTTGCCAATCTCACTTTTGAAAACGGTTGTTTGCCTCGAACGCCCGTTTCCGAGTTCGCACCGCCGCGCATCCCGTTAAACGATGTTAAAAAAACTCGTTCTTCTATAATTTCCAATTTTATACCGAAAAAGATTATTTCCATATCGTTTTTTCGTTTCAATTCGCCTCGCCGTAATCGGCATAATCAACAAGTTCCACGGCAATATTTCCCGCCGCCGAATCGCTTTCAAACAATATCACTTCGTTTCTACCCTCTTTCAAATAACAAGCGGGTAGATAATAATTTTTTTGAGGACCTTTATCGCAATCGTATCTGCCGATATTCACACCGTTAATGATAATAAAACCTCGATGTAATCCGATCGGTTTCACATAACAATCTGCTATATTGTCCACGGAAAACGTACCTTTTAAAAACACAGGTCTATTTTCAATAATTTCTTTATAGTTATCAACAAATCGTGCCTTTGAAATCTGGGCGTAATCCATCGGCAAACTGTAATTCAGCCAATTCATCGGCGTACTATACACCCATTTATAATAAGTTAATAATCCGCCCAGTCCCTTCTTATCAAGGATATTATAGCCATAGTTGATATGCCCCATATTTTCGACTAATACGTCTATACAAACTTGCTTTGCTTCGGTTTCCTCGATCGAATAAGCAATTCTATCAAATGAAGCGGTACTCTCACGCCTGCCTGCAAATTCTCCGTTTAAAAACACGTTGGCACGATCGGCTAAACCGTTCAAACGCAATTCTGCTTCCGCCGGGAAATTATCCGCTGTGCACCGATACACCGCATACCCGTAATTTTGCCCTAAATTTTCCATAGCAAGAGGCATTTTAGAGGTTATCGGTGATGAAAGTTTAGTAAGATTATCAAACAAATACGCATACGAAGAAAATTTAACCGTGCCATACCCGCGCGTTTCCCCATCGGCAGCCGTAAGTTTCGGAATTTCTACGCCGTATTTCGCGAACAACTCGCGAATTTTATAGTACGTATCCGTGCGCGCCCCGCGTTCGGTGAGCAACGCACAATAATCGTAACTCGTAACGGTAGGCTGAATATATTCTTCGAAATTCGATCCGTTCATAAAAGCGAAATTCGTTCCGCCGCAGAACATATAAAAGTTAAAATTCCAGCCGTTTTTCATAAATTCGTCCACTTCGACTACTACGCTTTCGCCGCCGCGTACGTGATGCTTCTCGCCCCAATGATCAAACCATCCGCACCAAAATTCCGCACACATTTTCGGCTTACCTTTCGCTAATTGAGTAAGCCGATTCATTCCCTTTTTCACTCCGGATCCGAAAGTAAGCGTAGTCAAACATTCTTCTGGAAAATTTCCCGCAAACACAGTCGCGTCGCCGCCACCGTCTGCCGTAAATAATACGGCGTCTACACCGTTCTTTCGGTAAATATCAACTAATTTTTTTAAATAAACCTTGTCATTGCCGTACGATCCGTATTCGTTCTCTACCTGCATCATCACGATATTGCCGCCATTGCCGAGAAAATACGGATGAATTTCGGAAAACAGCGCAGTTAAATACTTTTCGCATCGCGACATAAAAGGAGGATTGTCGCACCGCAACTGCAATCCTTTCAATTCTTCGTCGAAATCGTTTTTTAACCAGGCAGGCAACCCGCCGCCTTCCCATTCTGCACAGATAAAAGGTCCGGGACGTACTATTGCCAACAAGCCAAGTTCTCGGGCAAGACGAATAAATTCCGCAATATCGTTATCACCCGAAAAATCAAACTCGTTTTTATGCGGTTCCGATACATTCCATGCAACATACGTTTCCACGCAATTAAAGCCGCACTCTTTCAATTTTTGCAACCGATCTTTCCAATAAAAGCGCGGCACACGGAAATAATGAATCGCACCGGAACGAATTTGTATTTTTTCGCCGTTGAAATAAAACTGCTCGCCTTTATAATAAAACGTATTTTTCAAAATTTTTCTCCGCGGATCGCTCCGCAACTTTTCCGAGGTGTACTAATTATCCCCCACACTCGGCACATCAGGCGTAGTAAATCCACCGTCTCCGTCGAATTCTCCTTGATCCTCGCCATCGCTCGGTTCGGAAATATTCGGCACGTCGGGCGTTGTAAATCCGCCGTTATCATCGAATTCGCCGCGATTTTTATCGTTATCGTCGATATCCGTGAATACTGCCACTAAATAAATGTCGTGTTTCTGAGAGTATATACCGTCCGTAAACTCTTCTCCGGCGTGTTCGCCGTCTTTATATACCCATTTTTCAAATCCGACGATGTCGGGAATAAATAACTGAAAAGCTTCGCCGTATTTCACGGTTTGTTGTGTCTGCGCCAATGTTTCCGTTCTTCCTTCGGGCAATTCGTAATGAATCACAAACTCATCCGCCGCCGAAACCTTACCGCTCAAAATTCTGTGTTTCGAACCGATCGATTTATCCCAATACCCGAAACCAACCGCAGGAACGTTCGTTGTGCTTTCCGTGGAATAATCGAAAGGTGCGCCGTCTACGGTATTCACTGCCAGAAGATACGTGCCGTCAAGCAGGACATCGCCCGCAATATCTTTCATTTTTAAATAAATTTTATAATTTTGAATAACGCCGTTTTTCTTTACGTTGCCAAACCCGATCGTTACCTCGTAAGGCACGCCAGTAGTTACGCTTTTTCCACCTTTCGTCTGCACTTGAAAAGTGGTAGACCCCGTGGTCCACCGGTTATAAAACTGCGCATAGTTTTCGTGAATTTTTACGCCGGGAATATTATATCTCATATGCCCGCCCGCGCATCCTTCCGTTGCTGCCGCCAAAAAATTCGCATACCCGTGATTCGAATTCGCCTTTTCTTCCGCAACAAACGTAAATTTTACGTTCTTTTCCCAAGGATTCACGACAACTTCGGTGAATTGCGAAGCCGCCGTCGCGCTATAAACTTCCCCTTCGTATTCAAACGTTTCCGCCGTAAAATCAGGCAAGTATTCCACGGTATCGCGCGCGGAAAAGTCCACGTCTTCTATCACGTCTTTTTCTCCGCCGCTTCCCGTATTCTCAGTACCGTTTCCGCCGTTATTCTCATTACCGCCTGATCCGCCCGAAACTCCGCCCTTCGCGCACGCCGCAAAAGACGCGCAAAGCAATAAGCACATTATCGCTATAAAAACTTTTTTTATTTTTTTCATTGCTTTCTCCCTTCGTTTCAAATAACGCCGCGCTTCGGTGCCGTATTCCGAACAGCGCGGCATTGATTTGCAACTTCTATTCCTTCATAACAAACGGATTATGTTATTCAAAAATCTCCGAAACCATCTACCACACTGTCGGTAAAATCGGAATTTTTTATGATAATATCGTTGTTCGAAGAACAAATTATATCGGTAACAGGCAAGAATGCCACGTCTACGCGAGGAGTTGAATATAACTTTTTCATAACCGTATTCCTCCTTTTTTTCAATTTTGCGGAGTACCCGCCGCATACGTAGTTAAAAGATCTTTCTGTTCCTGCGATAACGCATTCCAGAACGCCGCATACGTGCTATCTTTTCCATCGATAATCGCCTGCGCCACGTTTTGCACGGAATTTTTCGCCGTTTCCGCCGCGGCGATATACGTTGCTTCCGTATCGCCCTCGTATGTAACTTTTATAAACGCTTTTGCCGCATACACGGTGGAAAAATACTCGCTTTCGTTTTCCGGCAAATCGATCACTACGGCAAATTCTTTGTTGGCTGCACCCGCCACTTCGTAGCAATCTTCGGCGGTGATCGCTTGCGCAGCCTGCTTCTTATCCCCGCCTCTTTCGATAATCATATACAAGCCGATATCTGAATTGCTCGCGGTTAATGCCGCCCAATCTTCCATATTCACGTTACCCTTAAAACGCAAGCCGGTAGCGTTTTTCTCGCCTTTTGTTACGCGGACGGCAGCCGCCTGCACCGTGTGGAAATCGAGATACATTGCCGTAAAGGTAGTATTTTTCGTGAGCACGACTTCCGCACCCTCTTTATAGAACTTTCCTTCCGACGCCCAACCGATAAACGTTTTTGTATTCTCTGCGTCGCGTGAGGGCAAAGTAATTTTATCCGTTCTCTGCGTAGCCGTATTGCTGCCGTCGGTTACCGTTACCCCCCAGTTCGCGCTCGCCGCCGAAATAGTGAATTTTGCAGAAGCGTCAGTTGTTACCCAATTCTCACTGCTTATGCCGTAAAATACGTTTAATTGATTCAACATGACATCCATACTCGAATCATAGGTATATACAGAAGCACTCGCTTTTGTGTCTATATCCGTGATTTGCAATCTCCACAACGCAGCCTTGGTAGCCGCATCGTAATAATTAGAGAATCTCAATTCGTAATTTTTACCAACTTCGAGCGTAAACGGCACCTCTTTTACGCTACGCTTCCACGCGCCTGTGTAAACCCGAATTTTATTATTTGTGTAGTCCAATTCATAAACTCTTGCATTTCCGTTGTAACGACTTGCTGAACCCCAGGCGAACGTAAATAAGCCTGTTGAAGAAAGGTTTTCTGCTTTGAAACGGAAAGATAAAGCCGTATTTCCTTCCGGAATTGTGTAGTATTCAGCAAATAACTGGTTGTTGTTTCCAAACTGCAGCGACTGTGTGGTTTCGGCAGCATTCCATTCTATCGGCTCGTTATTCGGATGTTTATTAGCCCAATAATAGCTGATATCTTCGTCGCTTTCCAGGCTATAAGCCTTTACGCTTTCGGAAGCCGCAACGGAAAAATTATTAGTAAACATTCTTCCGATCGTCATTTTTTCCGTTTGTGCAGCATTGTCGGCAAAATTGATATTTGCCTTTGTTTTCGTTGTTTTAGTAAAATTCCATAATACGTCTTCGCCGTACCACAACTTGAAATAATAGGTATATCCTATTACCTTCGTCGTTTCCGTTTCATCAAATACGTTGCCGAACGCCAACTCCGCATTATACTGCTTTCCGTATTCAAAAGTTTTTCCGCTTGCAACCGCGATATGTGCGCCGTTGCTTTCCACGGAATCTTTCGTATCGTAACCTGTATTCCATCCTGCGCGCACACCGGCATATTTTTCGGATACGTAGATTAAAGGAACATTCCATTTATCCGCCGCGCCGCTACCACCATCAAAAAACAAACTACTCGGCCCGTTCGGATCGTTAAAAGAATACACCGTCAGATTCATCTGTACGATATTTCCCCAAGGGTTCACGCCCGTAGAATTGATCACGGAATCGCAAGCATATGCTGCGTCCGTTGTTTCACTGTAATACATACCCGAAGACGGATCTTTAGCATACGTTTGCACTTTGCCCGCAGTACGCCGCTCGTCCACCCAGTCCATCGAAGTTTCCGCATGCACCACTTCTTGTTGCGCTTTCGGAAGAATAACAAAAGCAAAAGCCGCAGCTACGCAAGCAACACCGCCGAGAAGCGCAGATAAAAGTTTCGTTTTCGTTCTCATTTTTTTCTCTCCTTAAGTTTTTTATTTATTATTACCGTCGCACTCACGGCAAGCGCAACGATGATAACCGTAACGATTATTGTATTTCTTACAACCTTACTTGAAGCGCATCCAGATTTTTCAGCTTTCTCTACTGTAAACGTTCGCTCTATCTCTTGCGCCATACCGCTTTGCAAGTAATATTTCACGGTATACGCGCCCTCTTCCGCAGTCAAAGAAAAATCCTGATACGCTATTTCTTTTCCGTCTTTCAGCACTTTGATAAGTACGCTTTGCGTAGTATCGTCGCACGAAGCGTCTATCAACTCAATCTTTTCTCCTGCAGAATAAGTTGCCCGGTATTCGCCGCCCGTTACGATTGTAGGGGCGATCACGCGGACGTTAACAATTTTTTGCACCGTTTCTCCGCCGATAAGAGTTATATCGTAAGCCACGGTATAATCTCCCGTTTCGTTAAACACGGCTTTCCCTTCCGATATCCCCACGGGCATTTCTCCTTTAAAAACGCTAATCAGCGTTTCCGCGGTTTCGGGCACTGTGTACAACGGCAATAACGCCGCCGTCTGCGATTGAATATAGGTTACGCTTTCGACAAACGTATCTTTCACATACGTTGCGGTAAGCTTTATGTTTTCGCTTGTGCCGCGAACGATTTTCTCTACGCGTTCGCCTTTTTCGTTTTTGAACCCGTCAAAGAAATATCCTTCTTTTGCGGGTGCTTTCAGTGTAATTTCATCTTCCACCGT
Organism: uncultured Eubacteriales bacterium; assembly: GCA_934486915.1. GTDB lineage: Bacteria > Bacillota > Clostridia > Oscillospirales > Acutalibacteraceae > CAKSJY01. The sequence continues at coordinate 2,060 of CAKSRC010000044.1, read as the reverse complement.
AAATTCCGATACGTTTCCCGCATTGTTTTCGCCGCCGTTTAAATCGTAAACTATGGTGTATCGTAGTTTATCCGCTACGGCTCTGTATTCGCTGTTTTCGGTAGGCGTTACGGTGTTTTCCGCCGATACCCACGTATCGCCGGATTTTCGCTCCCATTTACTTACCGGCTGATAACCCGTAATCTGCGGCGACGGGAAAGTGTAGCTTTCGCCTTGCTCCACAGCCACGCTTTGCGTTTCGCCGTTCGGATAAATAAGCTTTAACGTATTGCCGCGCGCGATTTTCCCGTACAACTTAAACCCGCCCTCCGCGCACTCGTATGCGGTAATTTCTTGCGTATACGCCGAATCTTTATACCAACCTAAAAACACATAGCCGCTTGCTGTGATGTTCAAAACGGGTAATGCAGCGGTAACGTTATCGGCGTTTACTGTTTGCAATGCGCCGTTTGGAAGAGTCGCTTTTCCCGTATCATACGAATACGTTACGGGGTAATTTATAGGCTCGTAGTACGGCGTAAACGTTGCCTGGTATTTTCCGCCCGTCGTTTCGGTAATATCCGTTGTCCAACGTCCCGAAATCGGGGCTGTCAAAACATTATTGCCTACCACCGTTTTAAAGCCTTTCTTGATATACCCCGCTTTATCGGGAATATAATCGGAAAAATCGTATTCCTGACCGTAAGAAATCATATACGGCACGCGTTTGTTTCCGTCTTGCACAAGCACGAAATACTCGCGTTGAAAATCATATGCCTTTAAATAAAAATCAACCTCGTTGTACATATACATACCGAACGCGGGTTGCATTTTATTATCCCAATCCCACGATTCGGCGCAACGTTCTTCTCCGAGAAATACGCTATTCCAAGTGATGTCGATTTGCTTCTTTTCATCGTAAAATCGCAAATTGAATCGATCGCCGCAATAACTTCCGTCCGCCGTGCTTAGAAGTTTTGTATAAGAAAGTTCAAGCTTATAATCCGTACCGTAAGCGAGTGCAAGGTGTTCCGCAACGATCTGCGATCGTTTTTCTTCGGACTTATTGCCTTCCGCTTTGAACGTAAGTTTTCCTTGCGGGTAATTCAATAATAACGCATAAGTATTCCAAGGACTGTTTCCGCCGAAATAAATACGCAAATCCGAAACGTTCGATTTATTATTCGATACGCTAATTCCGGCGCGCAACTCGCAGTTATCCTGCCACAGGCCGGAAATCTGCCAACTTTTGCGCGCTTCGCCTTTTCCCGTGGTTTTTACATTGATGCCTTCGGCATTTAACGCTACGTAATCTTCTATCGTATATACAACGGGTGTTGCCGACGACGTCACGTAAGACGTGCTTTCCGCAAACACCTTTTCGTGCCCGTTTTGTAATTGCACCGCAGAAAACAACGCGTAAACGAATGTAAAAATCAGAGCTAAAAAAGCGATGTTTTTCGTTTTCTTTCTCATCTTTCTTCTCCCTTAATACCCAAGCGAAACTCTTTCGTCGTATACGGATTTACCCGTTTCACTGAATTTTTTAATACCGAGTCTTTCCACTTTGTCGAAAAACGATACCATAAAATCATACTTTTCGGCGTCCGTCGTAAAAGAAACGGAATCGTAATTTTTATATTTCATAAAATCGATCATCACCTCAAAGCGTTGCAGATTCTCTTCATATTGCTCTCTTTGCGTTGACGAAAGCGAAGCATCGGCGTCATAGACGGCACGTATGCGCTCGATATAATCGTAGCATTGTGTTAAAAATAATTTATTCAGCGTTTTAGCGGATACCATCCACGATTCATAGCCGGAATATACACGTATACACCTCGTTTGCCCTTGAACTTTGCTTTGTTCCTTCGCCTGATAATTGAAATGCGATTCTAAATACCACAGCAATTCGTCTGCGATTTTTCCCGCTTGTTCGCCATAATAATAACGATTATATTCGGAGACCAATTCTTGCACATCAAGATTCGGATTCCACATAAGTTTTGCCGCAACCCAAGCCTGCATATCCTGTTCGTAATAATCGTATGAGCCGAGTGAACCTTCCAAAAGATACGAAG
>CAKSRC010000043.1 GCA_934486915.1 uncultured Eubacteriales bacterium | reverse complement strand
ACAACGTACGGTATTACACAATACCCCTGCCTTTCGGCGGATGGGAGGGAAATAAATGGCTGAAATCAGAATTAAAGACAATGAGACTCTTGATAGCGCACTAAGAAGATTTAAAAAGCAATGTGCACGAGCAGGTGTTATTGCTGAAGTTAGAAAAAGAGAAGCTTATGAAAAGCCCTCTGTAAAGCGTAAAAAGAAATCAGAAGCAGCGCGCAAACGCAAATTCAGATAATTTATTTTGCGTTATTCAATATTTAAAAGCGGGGTTTAATCCCGCTTTTTTAAATATTGGTTAGAATTTTTGTATTAGGAGAGTTATTTGCATGAACTTATTTATGCCCACTGTATTATTAAGTAGTGTTACAAATATAACGTCAGATCTGCTAAAAAAGTTAGACGTATCCTTGCTTTTAATTGATGTAGACAATACTTTAGCTCATTCTAAATCTCCAAAACCTTTTGATGGAGTGGTAGAATGGCTGGATGATATTAAAAAAAGTGGGTATAAAATAGTTATTGTTTCAAATAATTTTGATGATAGGGTCTCTAAATTTTCTAATGTTTTAAATTTACCTTATGTTTCACTATCCTTAAAACCATTTCCATTTGGATTTAATAAAGCAAAAAAGATATTTCCGGACTACAAGGATAAAGCTTTGGTTATAGGAGATCAAATCTTTACGGATATAATGGGTGCTAATTTATTAAGAATGAAATCTATATTATTAGAACCTACCCAAAAAGACGAAACAAGAGGAATGAAAATACGACGCTTTTTTGAAAGGCCTATTAGAGCTAAGATTAGAAAAGAAAATGAATTTTTAAAAGACCTTGAGCATAAAGATTAAAATATTTATATTAAAGGTGATAAAATGAGGAAAAAAGTCCTAGTTCTTTTAGGTCCAAATTTAAATATGATTGGTGTTAGAGAAAAAAGCATATATGGTGTCGAAACAGCCGAAAGTATTGAAATGCAAATAATATCTTACGCAGACAAAATGGGAATTGAGGCGGAAGTATTTCAGTCTAATTGGGAAGGCGCACTTATAGATAAGATTCATGAGGCTAAAAGCAACTTTGATGGTGTTATTATAAATGCAGGAGCACTTACCCATTATAGTTACACATTAAGAGATGCTATTTCTGCAGTGAGAATCCCATTTGTAGAAGTGCATATGTCTAATATTTATTCAAGAGAGGAATTTAGACATAAGTCTGTTATAGCGGATGTTTGTGCAGGTCAAATTACGGGTTTTGGCAAGAATGGATATTTTTTGGCATTTAATGCATTAGAAGATCTTATGTAAATAGGTGATATTTTGAACGATAAGATTAATAAACTAAAAAAAGAATTGTTTGATAAGAAAACAAATATAGATGCTGCTGTTATTACAAGCCAAGTTAACAGAAGATATTTTTCATCGTTTAATTCAAGTGATGGTTTTTTGGTAATCACAAGAGAAAAAAGTTATTTACTTCTTGATTTTAGATATATAGAAGCAGCATCAAGGCAAGTAAATGATATAGATGTTGTATTATATAATAAATTGAGTGAAACAATGGCTGATATTTTTAATGAACATAACATTAAAAATGTAGTTTTTGAAAATGAATTAATGACTTTAAAAGAAGCTGATTATTTTGATGCTCTTTTAAAAGCTAAGGGTGTAAACTCTATTTTTAATAGGTACCTTGATTATATAATAGAAAATTTACGTATAATAAAAACCGAAGATGAGATTTTAAAAATTAAAAAAGCTCAAGAGATAGCCGAAAATGCACTTAGAGATACTTTAAAGATAGTGAAACCCGGCGTAAAAGAAAGAGACCTTGCGCTGGAGCTTGAATTTTTTATGAAGAAAAACTCGGCTGAGGATATAGCGTTTGATCTTATTGTTGTTTCTGGGAAAAACAGTTCACTTCCTCATGGGGTTCCAAGCGAAAAAAAACTTGAATACGGGGATTTGATAACCTTTGACATAGGCGCTGTTGTCGACGGGTATCATAGTGATATGACAAGGACAGTTTCTCTTGGAAAAGCAAACGATGAACATAAAAAGGTTTATAATACTGTATTAGAAGCTCAAAAGCTTGCTATTAATGGGATTAGAGCCGGTATGAAGTGCTCTACTATCGATGGCTTAGCAAGAAATTATATATACAATAATGGATATAAAGGATGCTTTGGCCATTCTACGGGCCATGGAGTAGGAATCATGATTCATGAAAATCCTACGGTTTCGTCCTTATCAAATACCGTACTTGAGCCTAATATGGTGATAACAGTAGAACCCGGAATTTATTTGAAAAATAGATTTGGAGTTAGAATAGAAGATATGCTAATTGTCAAAGAAAACGGGTATGAGAACATTACTAATTTTGAAAAGAATTTAATTGAGTTATAAAACTTAAAAATACATCTTGAAAAAATATTCAATTTAGGTTAAAATTGCAATAAGAGTTTTTTTATATTGGGGGATAAATAAATGATATCAGCTGGAGATTTTAGAAATGGCGTGACTTTTGAAATGGACGGTAATGTAGTATGCATAATCGAATTTCAACACGTAAAGCCGGGAAAGGGAGCTGCCTTTGTTCGAGCTAAAATTAGAAATGTCATTACAGGTGCAGTGACAGAAAGAACTTTTAACCCAAACGATAAGTATCCAACTGCTTTTATTGAGAGAAGAGAAATGGAATATCTATATAATGATGGGGATCTATATTATTTTATGGATAACGAAACTTACGAACAAATTCCTATAGGAGCAAATGTTTTGGGTGATAACTTTAAGTTCGTTAAGGAAAATATGATTTGTAAAGTATTGTCTTACAAAGGAAATGTTTTTGGAGTAGAACCTCCACTATTTGTAGAGCTTGTAGTTACAGAGACAGATCCTGGATTTAAGGGAGATACTGCTACAAATGCAACTAAGCCTGCAAAATTGGAAACAGGCGCTGAGATTAAGGTTCCTCTATTCATAGAAGAAGGGGAAGCAATCAAAATTGATACCAGAACCGGTGAATACATGGAAAGAGCTTAAGTTCTTTTTTGTATTATATAAATTTAAGGAGGTACAAGTTTATGAATATTAATGAAAAGGTGTCTTTTGTCAGAGGTTTAGCTGAAGGGTTAGAGCTTGATGAAAATAAAAAAGAAACCAAATTAATGGCAGCTATTATTGACGTTTTAGATGAGATGGCATTATCTATTTCAGATCTTGAAGAAGGATATGACGACATTTGCGATCAACTTGATGCAGTTGACGAAGATTTAGGTTCTTTAGAACAAGAATTTTATGAAGACTGTGATTGCAAAGACGATGACTTCTTTTATGAAGTAACTTGTCCGACTTGTGGTGAAACAATTTGTCTTTCAGAAGATATGCTTATGGATGGCGAAATAGTATGCCCCAACTGCAAAGAAAATTTAGAGTTTGATCTTGATGATATTTGTACTGAGGGTTGCGATTGCGGCAAAGAAGAAAATTGTGATTGTCACTAAGATTTAAATTTAAGAAAAAGGAGCTCTTTCGGTTTGATCCGGGAGGGCTTTTTTAAAGGTGATTTTATGAAGGAAATAAGAGTATTTGCATTTCTTTTATTGGCACTTATGTCATTAGGGCTATGTGCCTGCAGTAATGATAATCTGGTAAATAATTCTAAAAGCGAGATAAATATAGCAGCATTAAAGGGTCCAACAGGCCTTAGCTTGGTGAAGTTAATAGAGGATAGTTCAGCAGGCAACGCAAAAACAAACAATAATATAACATTATACAATGACCCGTCCGAGGTCATGGCTAAAATATATAATAAAGATGTTGATATTGCAGCATTGCCGACTAATATGGCAGCAAACCTTTATCGAAAAAGCGATCATAATATTAAGATGTTAAGTGTTAATGCATTAGGATCGCTCTCTATTGTTTCTAAAGGTGAAGCGATAGATTCTATATCAAACCTTAAGGGAAAAACCATATATATGGCGGGTCAGGGCTCTACAGCTGAATATACACTAAAATATATTTTAAAGGCGAATAATCTTTCTGAAAATGATGTAAGCATTGAATATAAATCTGAACATACGGAGATTGCATCTTTACTTTTGTCAGATCAAATAAGTGTTGCGCTTCTTCCTGAACCTTTTGTCACTCAAGTAACTATGAAGGATAGCAGTATAAATAAATCTTTAGATTTAAATTATGAATGGGAGAAAAATTCACATCAAAAAGACAGCCTTACAATGGGATGTTTGGTCGCGACGAATGAATTTATAGAAAGCAATAAAAATTCTCTTAATAATTTTTTAGAGGACTATAAGTGCTCAACTGAGTTTGTAAATTCCAATATAGAGGAGTCGGCAAAATTATCGGAAAAGTATGGCATAATGAGATATGATGCAGCTAAAAATGCAATACCTAATTGTAAAATAGTGTATATTGATTCAATGGATATGGCAAATAGATCAAGTGAATTTTTTAATGTAATGTATAACTATAACCCTAAATCGGTGGGAGGAGCCTTACCTGATGAAGGATTTTACTATAAAAAATAAAAATATTATAAAGAATGCCATTAATAAGATTATGGTTTTATTATTTTGGATTTTGATTTGGCAGTTATTATATTGTTTTATAAATAGGGAGGTTTTAATTCCGTCACCAATGACTGTTTTTAAAACTTTCTTTCTTTTACTGGGTGAATATCAATTTTGGACAATAGTTTTTAGCTCTACTATCAGGATAATGCTTGGTTTTTTATGTGCATTAATCTTTGGCATAATAATAGCTGCACTTACTTATAAATTTAGGATAATAAATGATATTCTTTCGCCTATACTTAATATTATTAAAACCACACCCGTTGCCTCTTTTATTATTTTAGCATTAGTTTGGATTCCATCTGGCATGATACCTAATTTTATTTCATTTTTAATGGTTTTACCTCTTGTGTGGGTTAATATAAAAAATGGATTTGAAAATATTGATAAAGAACTTTTGGAAATGGCGAATGTTTTTAAGGTATCTAAGAAAAAACAGTTTACTAAGATTATAGTACCATCAATAATGCCGTATTTTGCAGCTTCCTGTAACGTAGGTATGGGCTTTACGTGGAAATCGGGTATTGCTGCAGAGGTGATAGCCAATACAAAGCTGTCGATAGGATCAATGATATATCAATCCAAGATATATCTTGAGACATCGGCCTTATTTGCATGGACAATTGTGGTTATTTTATTAAGTTTAGTCTTAGAAACAGTAATAAGAAAAATTATGAATAGATTTCTTATTAAAATATAACTTGTTGGGGGAGCATAGTGGCGATAGTAATTGACAATATATCAAAGTCGTTTGGATCAAATAAGGTTTTGGACAGAATTTCAATTAATCTGCCGGAAAAGGGTGTGGTTTGCTTTGTAGGTAAATCGGGCAGTGGAAAAACTACCCTTTTTAATATAATTGCTAATATAATTTCTCCAGACAGTGGTAGGGTAAGAGGACTTGAAAATAAAAAGATAGCATATGTCTTTCAAGAAGATAGGCTTGTACCATATTTAAGCGCAAAGGAAAATATTAAGCTTGTATTAAGTCTGGATGAAGATGAAAAAGAAAAAATATCTTTATTTTGGCTAAATAAGCTTTTGCTGGGTGACTTTTCAAATAAAAGACCATGTGAACTTAGTGGTGGAATGAGGAGAAGGGTATCCTTAGCACGTGCACTTGCCTATGAGGCTGATATATTATTGTTGGATGAACCATTTAATGGTTTGGATAATAGTACTAAGGGGCCAGTTTTGGATATTATAAAAAAAGAATCAAAAAAATATCTGATTCTACTAATTACACATAATTATGATGAGGCAGAATTATTATCTGATCTTATTTATACAATAACATAAAAATCAATGTATATGAGGATAAAAAATAATAGTAAAAAAGTTATATTAACGTAAAAATTATGGTTTTAAAATGAAATTAATAAGCATTTATTTATTTATAACGCAGTTGACACTACACTATATATAGAGTAAAATATTAAATATAGTATTGATGAATCACAATATGTTGTGTGTTTGTGAAAGGGGACCACTATGACTAATATAATAAAAAGAGACGGAAGAACGGTGCTATTTGATATTGATAAGGTATCAAATGCTATTTATAGAGCAGCGCAGTCTGTTGGCGGAAGTGATAAAGAGGTTGCGCGCAATTTAGCTATGAAGGTAGCGCAAAAGGTTAAAGATAATTTATCAGATACTCCTCCTACTGTAGAACAGATACAAGATGTAGTAGAAAAGGTTTTGGTAGAGGAAGGCCATGCACGAACAGCCAAAGAATATATTTTATATAGAGCAGAAAGAACTCGTATTCGTGAAATGAATACAAAGCTTATGAAAATTTATGAGGATCTAACGTTTAAACCTGCAAAAGATAATGATGTAAAAAGAGAAAATGCAAATATTGACGGGGATACCGCTATGGGAACTATGCTAAAGTATGGTTCTGAAGGCGCAAAACAATTTTATGAAATGTATTTTCTAAAGCCGGAGCATGCAAAAGCTCATAAAGAAGGCGATATACATATTCATGATCTTGATTTTCTAACCTTGACAACTACATGCTGTCAAATAGATATAGATCGCCTTTTTACAAAGGGATTTTCTACTGGCCATGGATTCTTAAGAGAACCAAATGATATAGCAAGCTACAGTGCTTTGGCTTGTATTGCTATACAAGCTAACCAAAATGACCAACACGGAGGTCAAAGCATACCTAACTTTGATTATGGAATGGCTAAGGGTGTAGCAAAGACATATAAAAGGTTATATAAAGAAAACCTTGAAAGAGCTTTGGAACTTTTGACTGACTTGGAAAATCCGAGGGAAAAGACTGAGGATATTATTAAACAAGCTTCTGATTTAAGCGGATCATTTCCAAAGTTGGATAGTGATTTAAAATATGAAGAAGAAGAATTTAAAATTTTATCTTCGCTAATAGGGGAAAAGTTAGCTACAAAAATACAAAAATTTGCTGCTAAACACGCTTATGCGGAAACTGATAGGCGTACATATCAAGCGATGGAGGCTCTTATACATAATCTAAATACCATGCATTCGAGAGCGGGAGCTCAAGTTCCGTTTAGTTCAATTAACTATGGTACTGATACTTCAGCTGAAGGCAGAATGGTTATAAAAAATGTTTTATTGGCGACTGAAGCCGGCCTTGGAAACAATGAAACAGCTATCTTCCCAATACATATATTTAAGGTTAAAGAGGGAATTAACTATAATAAAGAAGACAAAAACTACGACCTATTTAAACTTGCTTGTAGGGTAAGTGCTAAGAGATTATTCCCTAACTTCTCCTTCTTAGATGCGCCGTTTAACAGTGTATACTACAAGCCCGGTCACCCTGAGACGGAAATCGCCTATATGGGATGCAGGACAAGGGTAATGGCAAATAGTTATGATCCGTCAAGAGAGATTGTAAACGGTAGGGGTAACTTAAGCTTTACTTCTGTAAACCTTCCAAGACTTGCAATAGAAAGCCATGGAAATATTGAATTATTCTATGAAAAACTTGATGAAAAAGTAGACTTGATTATCGATCAACTTTTAGAGCGTTTTGAGCTTCAAGCGCAAAAATTAGTAAGAAATTTCCCATTCTTGATGGGTCAAGGCGTGTGGATAGATTCCGAAAAGCTATCTCCTAATGATGAGATAAGAGAAGTTTTAAAGCATGGGACATTAACCTTAGGATTTATCGGTTTGGCTGAATGTTTGAAGTCTTTGACCGGTAAACATCATGGTGAAAGTGAAGAATCCCAAAAGTTAGGTTTAGAGATTGTCTCTTATATGAGAAAGCGCATGGACGAGGCAACTAAAAAATATGGTCTAAACTTCTCGTTGATTGCTACACCTGCCGAGGGATTATCCGGAAGATTTGTTAAATTGGATGCTAAAAGATATGGCAAAATCCCGGGAGTTACCGATAGGGAATATTACACCAATTCATTCCATATACCCGTATACTATGGTATTACCGCGTATGACAAAATTAAGCTTGAGGCTCCATATCATGCTCTTACTAACGGCGGTCACATCTCTTATGTTGAGCTTGACGGCGACGTTTCTCAAAACTTAGAGGCATTTGAAAAGGTTGTACGTTGCATGAAGGAATCGGGAATAGGCTATGGCTCTATTAACCATCCTATTGACCGTGACCCCGTATGCGGATTTACTGGAATAATAAATGATGAATGTCCTCAATGCGGCAGGGTAGAAAATGACGGCAACCCTGATTTTGAGAGAATTAGAAGAATAACGGGCTACCTAGTAGGTACATTGGATCGTTTCAATGACGCTAAATATGCCGAAGTACAAGATAGAGTTAAGCACTCTCTTGGAACTGGAAAAGGAGATATGGAAAGAATTTAATGGAAAATAAACTACGTCTTTCCGGGATAATTAGGGAATCGATAGTAGACGGGCCGGGGATACGTATGGTAGTCTTTGCGCAAGGGTGTAAACACAATTGCTATGGCTGCCATAATCCCTCAACCCACGACCTTATGGGCGGATATGAAACTACTATAGACAACATATTAAAAGCGATAAAGGAAAATCCTTTGCTCCAAGGTGTGACATTTTCCGGGGGTGAACCATTCCTCCAAGCTAAAACCTTTGCAATACTTGCAAGAGAAATCCACAAATTAAATTTGGATGTTTTGGTGTATACTGGCTATACAATAGAGCAGCTTATAGATGGAATGGATGAAAATCCTGCGTGGCGGGAATTGTTGAGTGAGGCGGATACGCTTGTAGACGGCCCATTCATAATGGCGCAAAGGAGCTTGAGCATTAAATTTAGGGGTTCTAAAAACCAGCGTGTTATAGACCCCAAGGCGTCGATAAAAGCAAAGAAAGCTATCGAAAAAGAATTTACATTATAACAAGGCTGCACCTTTTTGGTGCAGTTTTTTTGTTGTGCAA
>CAKSRC010000042.1 GCA_934486915.1 uncultured Eubacteriales bacterium | reverse complement strand
TCTAAGTAATTATTCATATTAATCCCCCTTAACAAATTACTATGATACAAGCTTTTAAATTATACTTAGAATAAAACTCTAAGTATTGTCATAATTGACACAAAAAGTTGCGTTTACTATAATTATATACATATTGTTTTTGACCATCGTATTAACGCAAATAAACGAAAGAGGTGCAATTGTTATGTCGTTTATAGAAGTTAAAAACCTAACCTTTATATACAATCCCCAAGAGTCCTTAAAGCCTGCACTAAATAATATCAGCCTTAATCTAGACAAAGGCGAGTTTATTGCGATTTTAGGGGCAAACGGCTGTGGCAAATCTACTCTTTGCAAGCATCTCAATGCGCTTATTTTGCCAACGAGCGGCAGTGTCACGGTTGATAACACGGATACCTCTATAGAAGAAAACAAATATAAAATAAGGTCACTTGTAGGGCTAGTCCTTCAAAACCCTGACAACCAAATAGTTTCAAGCATTGTTAAAGAGGACGTTGCATTTGGTCTTGAGAACATTGGTTTGGAACCCAATGAAATAAAAGAAAGGGTAAACGAAGCCCTAAAGGCAGTAGGAATGTATAAATATAAAGACGATTCCATATCAAATCTTTCAGGCGGACAAAAGCAACGTATAGCTATTGCGGGGATTCTAGCCTTAAAACCTAAGTGCATAATATTAGATGAACCTACATCTATGCTCGACCCAAATGGCCGTAGGGAAGTGTTGTCTACAATCAAAAAGCTTAACGACGACGGCATAACTGTCATCCTCATCACTCACCTAATGAAAGAGGCTCTCGCCGCCGACCGTGTTATAATCATGGAGGACGGTAATATCATTTTAGACGCACCGTCTAAAGAGGCTCTTTCCAATGTAAGTTTCTTAAATGAACATTCCCTTGCACCCACCCAAACGGCGGAACTTATATATAGGCTCAAAAAAGAAGGTTTTGATATTCAAGGATACGGTTTAGACATAGAAGACTGCGTTTCTTTGATATCCAAACTTTTGGAGGAACATCTATGCCAATAATCGAAACTCATAATTTAAGCTTTACATATTCAAAAGGTACGCCGTTTGAAAAAAAAGCTATCAATAATATAAACATTTCAATAAACGAAAATGAGATAATCGGGATTGTAGGCCATACTGGCTCAGGAAAATCGACATTAATTAAGCTTTTTAATGCACTTTTAAGGCCAAGTTCCGGCCAAATTTATCTTGACGGCAAGGATATTTGGGAAAATCCAAAGAAAATAAGAGAAGTTCGATTTAAAGTAGGGCTTGTCTTTCAATACCCCGAACACCAGCTTTTTGAAGATACTGTATACAAAGACATATCATTTGGTCCCAAAAACATGGGACTTAAACCCAAAGATATAGATACCAACGTCATAAATGCCGTAAAGTTTATAGATTTTCCAATGGATTTGCTACAAAATTCACCTTTTGAATTGTCAGGCGGACAAAAACGCAGGGCAGCAATAGCAGGAGTAATCGCCATGGACCCTCAAGTACTCATATTGGATGAACCTTCTGCAGGTTTAGACCCTAAAGGACGTGAGTATCTAATAAACCAAATATCCACATACCATAAAAAAAGAGGCAATACTGTTATTTTTGTCTCTCATAGCATGGAAGATATCGCTAAAATAGCAGATAGGGTATTGGTACTCGATAATGGAAATGCATTGATGTTCGATAAGCCGTCAAAAGTCTTTTCTAATGCCCAAAAGTTGCAACAAATCGGCCTTGATATACCAGACATAACTAAAGTAATGATAAAATTAAGGCAAAAAGGCTTTAAACTTGACGAAAATATAATAACTATAGATCAAGCTGTCTCAAGCATAAAAAATCTTATAAATCAAAAAGGTAGAGGTAATCTTAATGGTTAGAGATATCACTATAGGTCAATACCTTCCCGTCAATTCAATATTGCATAAACTTGACCCAAGATTTAAACTTGCATCAATGTTCATAACAATCATTATGATATTTTGTACTTTTAACTATGCATCACTTTTGATTGTAACGATATTTGCTTTTAGCGTTGTGAAACTATCGAACATTCCTCTTAAAACGTATTTTAAAGGTCTAAAAGTTATTTTGATAGTAATAGCTCTAACTACAATTTTAAACCTGTTTTACGGTAGCGGCAGTGTATTGTTTGAATTTGGCATAATTAAAATAACTAAAAATGGGTTAAACAGCAGTATTTTTATAGCTTTTCGACTTATTGATTTATCCCTAATAAGTTCAGCCGTTATGTTTTCTACCCTGCCTACAGACCTTACTGACGCCTTGGAGCGAATTATGAAACCTCTAAAACTTTTTAAGGTCGATACTGCCGAGCTTGCTATGATGATGACAATTTGCTTACGATTTATCCCTACATTGCTAGAAGAAACCGATAAAATAACTGATGCTCAAAAATCAAGAGGAGCCGATATCGAAAGCGGCAACCTTATAAAATACATAAAATCATTGATACCTATATTAGTCCCGCTTTTTGTATCTTCTTTAAAGAGGGCCTATGATTTAGCAATTGCCATGGAGTGTAGGTGCTATCAAGGCGGGAAAAATCGCACTAAAATGAAAGTGTTAAAAATGCAAAAAAGAGATTTTATCTCTATAGAGATATTCTCACTTTTATTCATGCTCGTAATATTCTTGGATATCTTTTTAAAGAAAACACCTATGTAAATATATAAACTAATTAAACTTGTGCAGATGTTCTGCAAATCTTACCGCAAAGGAAACCGCTATATGAGAAATATTTTAGTCACAATATGCTATGATGGTTCAAATTATCATGGTTGGCAAATACAAAAAAATGCATTGAGTGTGCAGGAGGTTTTTCAAACTGCTCTTTACAAAATAATAGGGGAAAAAGTTGACATAAAAGGCTGCAGCAGGACCGACTCCGGCGTACACGCCAATATGTATGCAATAAGCTTTAAAACCAATCACAATATTGTATGCAAAAGGCTTGTAGCGGCACTTAATAGATACCTGCCCTTAGACATAGCGGCTCTTGATGCAAAAGAAGTAAGCGAGGACTTCCACGCAAGATACTCCGCCAAGGGAAAAGAATACATATATAAAATATGGAACGAGGAAAGTCGCAATCCATTTTTAAATAAGTATGCCTTACATTATTGGTATAACCTTGACGAAAAAAAACTAAATCGTGCTGCCCAAGCATTCGTTGGAAAGCACGACTTCACATCTTTTTGCACGCTTGATGCGCGAAAAATGGGAGATATGGTAAGGACAATAGAATATTGCAATGTGTATAGAGAGGGCCCCATGGTGTTTATGAAAGTAAAGGCCGACGGCTTTTTATATAACATGGTAAGAATCATGGTGGGTACTCTTCTTAAAGTGGCTCAAGGCAAGATTCAAGAAGAGGATATCCCTTACATAATAGAAGCAAAGAATAGGCAAAAGGCAGGGCCTAAGGCTCAAGCACAAGGCCTATATTTAAACAAAGTTTTTTACGAGGAGATATAAAATGGCTGAAAATCGATTTAAGCGTTATGGCAAAAAATTTGAAAAGCATAATAAAAACGAAAATCAAAAATTTACATCAACAAAAAGTTTTAAAATAGGCCTTATAGTTGTTTTAGCCGTCTTATTTGTAGTTATTGGCCTCAATATTCAAAACCTTTCCCCTTCCAATATCGTAAATTGGGTACAAGGCTCCATTTTAGGTATGAACCACGGCAGCGGCTTCCCTTGCGAAATAGTTGGAAGTAAAGTAGATGCAAACAACTTTGCGATTTTTGATAACGACATATCATATACAAGTGACACCTCATTTGTCGCACTAAATAAATCTGCAGCTGAAGATGTTAATCGTCAACACAGCTTCTCTAATCCTATATATAAAAGCACCAATAATTATGCGCTCATCTACAATCTTGGAACCAAAAGTTTTCAACTTGAAAAAAAATCAAAAACAGTACTTAAAGCTAATCTTGATAATAATATTATATGCGGTTCTGTCTCTCAAAACGGAAAATGTGCCTTTATAACCGGTTCTAATGACTATCTTTCCGAAATGGTGGTCTTATCTTCAAAAAACGGTGAAGTAAAAGAGGAATATAAGTATTATTTTTCAGAATATTATATTACAAACGTAGCTATTAGCAGCGATGGAAAATCCGGCGTTGCATGCGGCATATATTCCGATGCGGGAGTTTTAAAGTCCGCAGTTTATATATTCAACTTTAACAGCGAAACCCCAAAAGAAATAATAGAGTATAATGACAATATGATAATAGACCTTCAATATGGCTCTAACGGAAAAGCCGTTGCTATATTCGATAAATCCGCAAGTATCATAAACACTTCCAAAAAAACTCATGTCGATTATTCATACGAGAACAAATCCTTGTTATGTTATGAAATTCAAGACGGAATAATAAGTTTAGCGCTCTCCGAAACCAGTACCGGAGGTAGCGGCAAGGTTGTTGTTTTAGATTTATCAGGAAATCAAAGAGCTATGATTGATACAGATGTAAAGGTACTTTCAGTTTCATCATACGGAAATAAAATAGCCATACTGTCAGATTCCCAAGTATATGAATACACATCAGGCGGCAGCAAAAGGAACTCCTTTAAAGTTTCCGGCGATTCTAAGAAAATTAAGTTAGCTAAAAACAATAAACTCTATATCCTAGGTATATGTAAAATAAGCACACTTCATCTTACTTAATTGAATTATTTTAACGAATTCTTGTAGTAAACGACTTAATATGCTATATTATATCTATTAAAATAATTTTTATGGTAAAATGAAGGAGGAATATTAATTGGGAATAATATTAGATATTATTTTAGTTTTGCTATTGGCTATTTTCTTGTATGACGGCTTTAAAAGAGGAGCCGTAAAGTCTCTTATAGATATAGTAGGCTACGTAGTAGTCTTAACGCTAACCTCGTGGCTTGCAGGCATAGTGGCAGATGCCGTCTTTACGACATTCGTGCAACCGCACGTTTTAAGTGAAATAAATCAAGCTCTCCAAAGCAGCGCCGGCAGCGACCCCACATCTCAAGTAACCACACTATTTAATGCATTGCCATCATTTGTAACCAACACATTAAAATTTTATGGTGTAACACAAGAATATCTAATATCCGCAGCCCAGTCTTCTTCAAACAATGTTGCGGAAGACATTATGAAATCTATTTCTCCTGTTTTTATAAATCTAATAAAGACAGTCGCTTTTTCGACCTTACTTGTCGTATTAACGTCCATATTCAAGGTCTTTTCAAGGACTTTAAACAGAGTATTCAATCTTCCTATTTTAAA
Source organism: uncultured Eubacteriales bacterium (assembly GCA_934486915.1). GTDB lineage: Bacteria > Bacillota > Clostridia > Oscillospirales > Acutalibacteraceae > CAKSJY01. Next base: position 3,854 of record CAKSRC010000042.1, on the reverse strand, counting down.
GCAAATCAATAAATTGCTTGGCCTTGTATGCGGCGCTCTAAAATGTGTAATAATAATATTTATCGCGTGCTATATTATACAAATAGTCATACCTATGATGAGTAATACTCCGGAAATATTATCACAAAGCAGTATAGACTCAACTATGATATTCAAAAATATATATTACAACAATCCTCTAAATTCTATAATTGAAAATTTTACAATTTAACATGACACCAAATATAAGAGAGGTGAAAAAGGCATATTAATTCTGCATTTAATGCTAAAGAAAAATATGCATCAATAATGCTCGATACTATTAATACTCCAAAATCGGCAATTCAAAATAATCTTAATATTCCAAACATCTTATCATCAATAAGAATAATACTTATAGCTCCCGTTATTTACTTCTTTCTAAATGAAAAGTATATAGTGGCAGCTTTAGTACTGGCACTTTCGGGAATCAGCGACTTATTAGACGGATTTTTTGCACGAAAATATAACCAAATAACCAAACTCGGCGCTATGCTCGACCCTGTGGCAGATAAACTTACGTTAACTGCTATTGTCGTGTGTTTGGGTATAAAATTTACGGTTGTTATGCCTTTTATAATCATTTTAGTATTTAAAGAAGTTGCAATGCTTGCTGCAAGCTGTGTATTACTGGCTATCCATAGGGTTCCCCCTATGGCAAAATGGTACGGCAAATTATCGACAACAATATTTTATATATCTGTTATAATTATAGTAGCCCTAAAAGCATTTTGGGGCATTGAAAATTATCAGCTAACAATGACACTTATGGCTATAACTGTAGCCTTTATGTTGTTTTCCCTTGCAAACTACTTTATACTTTTTTGCAAGGAGTTAGCATCTTACCATAAGTCAAAGAAAAAAAGCAACATTTAAAATAAATATTCCATGATTATTTTAAAATCTATTTAAAGGAGAGAAGATATGATTTGCTCTAGATGTAAAAAATACCCTGCAGTTGTATTTTTAAGCCAAGGTAAAGATAAATGTGCCCAATCCGGGATTTGCATAAAATGCGCTAAGGAGCTTGGAATAAAGCCTGTTGTCGATCTTATAGATAAAATGGGCATATCTGATGATGATATAGACCTAGTCCAAGATCAACTATCAGAGTTTATGAAAGCCGGCGGAATGGACACTGAAACATTAGAATTAAATGATGATACCCCAAACATTTTGAAGGACCTTTTTATGCCTAATGATTTCTCCAGTTCATTCGAGGATGAACCTAAAGACAATCAACCCAAGGATAAGGATAAATCCAAGAAAAAGTCCAAAAAATCCAAGAGAAAAAATATAGATTCCTATTGTCTTGACCTTACAAGAAGGGCTAGAGAGGGTAAACTCGACAAGATTATCGGCCGAGATAAAGAAATTGGAAGAGTAATACAAATTCTTAGCAGGAGATCTAAAAATAATCCCTGCTTAATCGGCGAACCCGGTGTAGGAAAAACAGCTATAGCCGAAGGCCTTGCCCTTAAAATTGCCGAGGGTAATGTCCCTACAAGATTGATGGACAAGGAAATCCATCTTTTAGACCTTACCTCACTAGTCGCAGGTACTCAATTTAGAGGTCAATTTGAAAGCAGAATTAAAGGATTAATCGAGGAAATTAAAGAAGATTCTAATATTATCTTATTTATCGACGAAGTACATAACCTTGTAGGTACCGGCGATTCAGAAGGTACCATGAATGCGGCAAATATATTAAAGCCGGCCCTTTCAAGAGGCGAAATACAGGTTATAGGTGCTACAACTTTCTCAGAATATAGAAAATATATAGAAAAAGACTCTGCGCTCGAAAGAAGATTCCAGCCGGTCACTGTGGCAGAACCCTCAGTAAACGAGACTATCACAGTGCTAAAAGGCATTAAATCCTATTACGAGGACTATCACAAGGTAAAATTGACAGATGGTCTTATAAGCCGTGCAGTAGTTCTCTCAGAACGCTATATAACTGACAGATTTTTGCCAGACAAGGCCATCGACCTTATCGATGAAGCCTGCGCCTGCGCAAGTCTAAGAAACGTAAAAAGAGATAAATATGAAAGCCTTCTTAAAAAAATAAACAGCATTAAACGTAAAGAAGACGACATAACCGCTCTTGAGGAAAAAACTGACCAAGATTACAAAGAATTGGCTCAAGCAAGGTATGAGATTGCTAACCTCGAAAAAGAGGCTGAAATGGACTCTAAAGACGCTTTAAAGGATAACTATGTTACTGACAGCGACCTTGCTCGTGTAATAGAATTATGGACAGGAATACCCTCTTCAAAAATACAAGAAAATCAACTTGCAAAATTAGCTCATATGGAATTGGCTCTTTCAAATAAAATTAAGGGGCAGGATGAAGCTATAGAAGCAATCGCTTCGGCTATTAGGCGAAGCAGAATTCAAATAAGTCCAAGAAGAAGACCCGCATCATTTATTTTCGTAGGGCCGACAGGAGTTGGAAAGACCGAACTTGTCAAAGTCTTTGCAAATGAGCTCTTCGATACTCCCGAAACCTTAATAAGACTTGATATGTCAGAATTCATGGAGAAACACGCCGTTTCAAAGATTATAGGTTCACCGCCGGGATATGTGGGATATGACGAGGCAGGACAAGTCACTGAAAAAGTAAGAAGAAAACCTTATTCCGTTATCCTTTTCGACGAAATAGAAAAGGCTCACCCCGATGTTATGAACATTTTACTTCAAATTCTAGATGAGGGTCGTATAACTGATTCTCATGGAAGAGTTGTAAATTTTGAAAATACGGTTATAATAATGACATCGAATGCAGGCAGCAATAAAAAAGATAATGCCATGGGCTTTGCAAAGAGTGAATTTGAAATGTCCAAGGAAAAGGCAATGAATGCTCTTTCTGAATTCCTAAGGCCTGAATTTTTAAGCCGTGTGGACGATATAATAGTATTTAAACATCTTGATAAGGATAACTTTAAAGAAATTGCTAAGCTTTTACTTGACGAATACAAGGAAGTTTTAAAAGAACGTGATATTGAATTGTCGTATGACGATGAAGTATTAGAATATTTAGCTCAAAAATCTATAGGTGGAAAAAGTGGTGCAAGAGATCTTAGAAATACCATTAGAAAAGAAGTAGAAGATAAAATTGCTACTATACTGGTAAATGAGGGCGATTCTTGCATAAAAGAAATGAAGATTTCGGTCGAAAATGGTATAAAAATCACAATCTAGAAAATTTTTAAATTTTTTTCAAAAAAAGTATTGACAAGCGACGTTAGTGTATGATATTATTAATAACGTCGTTGATACGCGGGTGTAGTTCAATGGTAGAACCTCAGCCTTCCAAGCTGATGGCGTGGGTTCGATTCCCATCACCCGCTCCAAATTAATCAAAAACTATAGTCTTTGATTGGTTAGTTGATTTTGCGCCAGTAGCTCAGCTGGATAGAGCAACTGCCTTCTAAGCAGTAGGCCAGGGGTTCGAGTCCCTTCTGGCGCGCCATATGGTGGGTATAGCTCAGTTGGTTAGAGCGCCAGATTGTGGCTCTGGAGGCCATCGGTTCGAATCCGATTATCCACCCCACCTATTTTAACCTTAAAAAGTTTATTGGGGTGTAGCCAAGCGGTAAGGCAACGGACTTTGACTCCGTCACTCGCTGGTTCGAATCCAGCCATCCCAGCCAAGAAAATTACAAAGCGTAAGCTTGTTTATATAGATTATTTAAATACGAGCCATTAGCTCAGTTGGCAGAGCACTTGACTTTTAATCAAGGTGTCCGGAGTTCGAATCTCCGATGGCTCACCATGAAAAGAAAAGTTGTAGGTTGAACGGTTGTTTTACTACAGCTTTTTATTTATGCCATTTT
>CAKSRC010000041.1 GCA_934486915.1 uncultured Eubacteriales bacterium | reverse complement strand
CAACACTCGGAGGACTTAGTCCTCTAGATTATAGAAGGAGTATAGGCATAGCGGTCTAAAAAAATGTCCGCATGCCCTTTCTTTATTTCAAATTTAAATCTACAATTTATCTAACAGCTATAGAACTTAATTTTTCTTACACACTTTTGAATCTTACCACCCTTTTTCTATATGCCATCAATACTCAGCATGATACTTGGCTTGATCACATGCTTCCTTCAAAATTATATACTCTTTCTCTCCCTTTACCCGTTGAGAGCCATCCTCATTTTCTAGAATAAGATTTTTGCACATTACTTTTGTTTTCAGTTCTGTCAAATTATCTTTTTCTACCAACGGATTAAAAATATAAACAATATCATCCGCAATACCATATAATAAGCATTCAGAAACTGATACCAACTTTTTACAAGAAAACTGTTTTGCCAATCCAAGTGGCGAAGATTCTATTTTTCGCAGTTTGAGATCATAAGAAATGATCTGTATAATATCTTTATATTTCACATAAATACATAGGACATCTTTTTCTATTTTTTTGCGAGCTGCAAAACACTCATAACTAGCATTCAAATCCATAATTGGCACAATTTCATCATTATCGTGCAGAATCAACCGTTGGTCGCGGACAGTCAGATACAAATTCCAGTCGACAACACATATCGTATTATATTCTGTTTGTAGAATTCCACTGATATGGTATTGATAATATTTTCTATTGTGTAATACTATATGTAGGGTATCATCAATTTTCACTACTGCATATTGCCTGTCCAAGTATAATAGTTGATTTTCTGGCTTCATTTTGTAGACAACTTGATCTTCTAGTGCAGAATATATCTTTTTCTCCGAATAAATAAGCACACTGTCATTAAGAGAGATAAATTTCTTATATTCCGTTTCTGGTACTGTGGCTCTGTTCTTAATAATATACTGCTTTAAATTATTTTTATCGTAAAAATAATAGTCAATTAACTGTCCAGTCGAGTATAATACAGTAACTGTTAATTCGTTGTTCTTCACATAATGACAGACATCCAATATTTTGTCCTCCGAATTCATAGCTAGACCAGACAAATCCGCCCCTCGAAAATCTATAGAGTCCAACCGCATATTAAACAATGTACAGTTAGTGAGCCTTGCATTTTTCAAATTAATATCTGTAAAAGAACAGTTCCATAAATACATATTCCCTGCATGAAGTCTTTCAAAATCACATTTTGAAAGCTCCGGTTGCACCCGCAGTAGCAATGATAACACATGCGTCCCAAGTTTTTCCTTTGACGGTTCACAGGCAAATTTTAACATTCTAGATAAAACTGAAACAATCCCTATTTTAATTCGAGGATGTCCGTCAGCCTCCTTCTTTACGAAAGCACAAAAGAAATTCATTGTCTCAGGCGTCATATCTAGTTCTTCCATCCAATTGAACAAATTATCACTCTCTACTTCATTTTCATTAAAAAAACAGCTTAATGCTTCCTGAAACAACCTTTTTGCAACCAGATACTCCCGGATAGCATTATGATAAAACCGAACTTGATAATGATCTGAATTTATCGGCTTTAATTGCAATACATTCTTCTCCATATCCTGTGATACGAAAGATTTGATTATTTCAATACTGTCACTCTTGCCATTTGCCAATTGTTTGGATATATCTATAGCATATATATACAACATATTCAGTATATCATCTTCTTTTTGGTTACTATCTGTATACCGATGTACCGACTCGCAGATAATTGCATCTAAAATCTCTAACTCGTCCTTATATTCCGAATAATCACTGGATATAATAAGATCTCGCAAAAATCCAAAATAAAGTGGTTTTCTGGCTATGCCCACTAGACACTCATTTTGGGAAATACTTTTTAATTTATCTAAATGATTTTCATCATGAAATGGTTGTTTTATATCAAGTATTCCCTTTCTAACATCATCTTCATTGCATTCTCCTAATATAACCTTTCCAAATCTTTGTAAATATTCCGGAAAATCCTTGTTTTTTTTGCAGGCAGTATAATCCATTTCGCGTGTTGTTACGAGAAAACGAATATTGCAGTAACTATATTTCTTCAAGAAGTTTTCACATACCTTTTGTAGAAATTGTACCTTCTTTCCGCTCTCACCCAAACCCGATATAATCTCATCGAACCCATCCAGAATAATCACAAGTCTCTTTCTTCCTCCAAAGGAGAGGTCATCCGGGAGATCTGAATATTTTTCCAGACCTACTTTCATAAATTTTTCCGCTTCTATCTCGATGTTTCCGTGTTTTAAATCAATTTCCCGGTCAATTAGTTTGAACCACAATGGATAAAAGGCATATTGATCAGGATTTTCTAATATCAATTTAATGAGTAGATACGTTAAGTAAGTTTTTCCTGACCCGTATTCCCCAACAACAAATACCCCGCCATGCGTATGATTATTCAACTCGCAGAAAATCTGCTCTATTGCATTCTGTCCCTCAATAGTTTTTACCGGCATCAACTGTTGTCTCACATTATAATCAGCCATAAATGGATACTGAGACAGTCCTTTTTGAAGCGACGTTTTCTTTAAGATATTTCCTACAATTGAAAAGAAAAATCGTTCCTTCAATGTGTTTTTTTCTTCTTCACTTTGACTAGGTGGTGCTATTCCATACATTTTCTCATAGGCATCAGCATCTAAAGCCAACAACTCTTCACAGGTGATTGCCGTCTGTTTCTGGCTAAATACATTTACTTGCAAAAAAGATATTTCCCTGTTCCACTTTCGAAACAAATTTTGATAAAAATCATTCTGTAAATCCCCAAACGGACAAATCAATATCCAATGATTATGTACGCTTTCTTCATACCTACATGACATGAAAAATTCCAGCAGATTATACGCATATCTGCTAATTGTGAGTGGTGCCACACTTCCAAATTTTGACTTTTCCTGCAATGTCTGATAATTCTTACATTCAAATCCTAGATGATACTCTTCTGATTGGTATATAAAATCCATTCCTACATCATAACCATACTGTGTTCCACTAGTTTGCTTTGATGGATGCCTAATAATCTCCAATGAAGTAGATTTAAACTTCTTAATCATCCACGATTCAATTTCATACAGAACCCGTTCCACAGCCCATTCTAAATCCTCTGGTTTTGAAGAATGCTCCTGTACAGTAATAGGATTTACTATTTCTTCATCTCTAGCTCCCTTTATATCCTGCGAAGAAACACTCAGTCCCTCATAAAAGCTAGTTGTCTCATTTAAAATTAGATTGTTGTCAATTAAAAAAAGTAGATAGATGTAATACTGTACTTCCTCGGAAAGAGCAGATGGGTAATATCCGTTATCTCCAATGGTATATAGACAACTTAGTTTAGTCTGCACTAATTCACGTAACTTCTGACAATCATTTTCTTGCAGATAGTTTAATCCCAGATTATAATTTCGCATAAAAATCCTGTAAAATTCATCCGTTACATCAGCAACATCCTCTTCATTTTCTTTTCCTTCAACTGTACAGACAATATTATACCTAAACATTTTTGCAATGTCATAATACACAATATCTCCGACACCACTGCCAAATCTGAACACGGAAACCGAAACTTCTTTTCTAAAAATCAATAAATCATATGTGAATACCAAGCGTGGATAAATTTCAAGTCCGAACAAAAGCTCCCTAATCTCACAAGCGTGTTCAAAATCTTCACATATCATGATTAGATACAACGGCATATTCAAAAATGCCAAATCCATTGGAGTCTCTGCCCCCTTCTGTTCACTATACTTCTGAAACAACATTTGATAACGTATCATCTTATCATGCAATTTTTTTTTCCAGCCTTCATAGCGTCTAATTGTCTCAAGCAAAATAGTACTATTTGGGCATACCAAAATAGCAGAAGGACGAACTGGGCACCCTTCTTCACCTATTAAAGTCCGATGTACGTAAAAATCCTGTACAATTCCTAACTTTTCTTTATAAGCAAGCAATATCTGATTAGTTGCAAGCTGCCGTTTAATTTCCGAGGCCGGGCGGGCAAGTTGTCCTGAAAAATAACTAGTTCTTTTAATATTAAGCAAACTTTGCAATAAGAGATCCCCATTTTTATTGAGAAAATAAACACGAAATACACCTACGCCCTCATCACTTTCAAATTTAATACAATCTATTAATGCATTATTCGTCATAATATCTAATCTACGGCTCAACTTATCCTGGGTGATTTTTATCGTTGGATAGTATAGATATAAGTATGCCCTTATCTGCTTTGATGTACAATATATTAATCGGTTTATTACCTGCAATATCTTAAAATGCATGTCATTTATATGACCACTCTTAATTTTTCTCTCAATATTACGCATTGGTACATATGCATTAGGAGCCGATTCAAAAAACTTATGTTCGTTGATCCGTAATCGAAATGGGCTGATATCTGCTTTAATTTCTTTAGCAAATAATGAGCCATTCAGCCTACTCTCTGAATTATTTTCATCGTGGATAGATAAATTCTGGTCGTCCTGTTCTGAATCAATATATTTTAATTCATCTGAACCCTTTTTTTCCTCAAATTCTTCTTCATCTTCCTGCTCTAACAGCAATTTTGCTTCTGGCACCTCATTATTTACATATTCTGTATCCAACTCAATTATTGGTTTAGCATATATTTTCTTATTAACAGCTTTTATACTTATTATTTCTGCCTTTATAATACTTTCCTCATCAAGTTCGAATTCAGTATCAATCGTAACACAAAGCTGTCTAGAATATTCTATAAAGTACTTGTTTGGATATAAGAAATCCTTCCTTGGATATCCTGAAATAACACTACCAACGTCAATATGAGAGACTTCTTCTTCCCAAGTCCTCCCACAATCCAAAAGGCTAATCGCACAAAACGTGTTATGTTGTGGATTTTTCTTTGGCTCAAGATAATTAATATGACCTTTTATTTTTTGTCCAACATTAATATAGTCGCTAATTCTACTACACCGAGCAGGAAGTCTTGTAACACTTCTTACCGATAAGAATGCACATATTCCTTCTTTAATGTCAAGAAATGCGCAAGATTCATCATTTATAAATGTTTTTACAACCCCTTCAACTTCGTCTCCAGTCTGAAGGACAGACAGTTGCTCCTTTGCCTGTTCTTCGACTTTAATCCTTGTGCCAACAAATGTTTTAGTAGTCTTATTTAATCTTATGATATTTATTTTTGTCGTTTTTCCAATTAAGTCTTCATTATGACAAAACCGATTTTGTGTAATGTACCCCTTTTCGAGTTTTCCTTTAACACCATGAAACTCCACCTGTAATGATTTATTTTCACATTCATTCGTAACTCTACAGATAATGCTGTCACCTATCTTATAACTCTCCATAACTTTTTTCCAAGCTTCATCTAAATTATATTCATTTCTGTTATAGACGTACTCACCAATTGGCAATAAACTTCTCTCCATAAACTCCTCCACAAAACATAAAATTATTTGTAATATTTTACCATAAAATAGGGAAATAAGGAAGATATATAGAGTAATCAGGAATTTTCTCCTGCCATTCTACTACCTTTTCTCATCTCCCATTTAAATCTATAATAAGAATACAAATTCCATATATTAGCTGCAATTGAAAAGTCTCAGCTGTATATAAACTTTGTCCAAAATGGCACTTGCTGCCTTTTACAACATCCATAAATATCTTTCATCCTCATTTTTTCGCCACTATTTATCCGCTCAACAAGAATATACTTCTTATATTCATCCAGTCCAACCTTAAATATTACGCAGAATAAGACATTATTGTACCCAACTAGGATAACTTCTCTACCATCTTCTTTTCCCTCATACGCCATGCACACTTTCCACCTTTCCCTGTATTTATCGTACTATTTATCCACATATACTTACGCCATACACCTTATACCTTATACCAACTCCACTAATAGGGGGGTGAATATTTCGGCATAGATCAGATTTAATCCCATCCCCAGTACTGTGGTAAGCACGGTGCGAAGCTTTTTATCTGTAATCAGTGTGTTTACTATACGGTTATTTTTCGTAAACGGCATTAACACAAATCTGACAAAAAATATGATTGCCTTGATCCACAGTGTACAGGAACATACAAATCCTGCTGCCGCCAAGACATAAAAAGTAATGCTAATCGGTTCCGGGAGAGCATGAGTTATCGCGGCATAAATTGATGCGGCAATCATAATAATTGTAAATATAAATATTATAAATTGATTTCTTTTAGTAAGAACTCTGTCATTATGCTGTTTAACGTCAGATATCCAATCCTTTTTATTCATATGAAATCCTCCCGACTGCGATCACTTTATAATGCATACTACAAATTTATCGTTGCCGGAATGTTTGAGAATTGTTTCAGAATTGTTAATGCCAAAAATCCGTCATTGGCAGCTTTTTTCAAACTAATGTATATCAAAAAACTCCACCAGCAGTTTCCTGTCAGCGGAGTTCCTTTATTTATCTCTATATTTTTCACTATATTCATTTTTATATCTTACAGAAGCCTGTATGCTTTCTCGCATACTTCCTCAGCTTCATCATATTTTGCCTCGATAAGCGGCTCTACTTTTTTAATTCTGCGCTTTTTAACCTCCCTGTAGGCAAAATATGCAGATGCCCACAATGCAAAGCCCGGTATTGCCAGAAGTACCATAAGCCATATAATGGGTGGCGTATTTGTGACCGCAAATACTGAGCCGGTTATAAATACGCATCCGGCTAAACCGCAGCTTATTGCGGCAATAGTCGGAACAGAGCTTTTTGAATACTGGAGGGTATTTATTTCTTCCATACAGCATTCATAGTGCTGCTGCAGGCGTGTCAATTCGACTTTATTCATGATATGTCTGCCGCGCTTCATGTGGAGAGTTACCTTTCCCATGCTTTTTTCAGACTGGATATTTTCATCTATTTTCCAGCCGAATTTCTGATAATCGTCGATGTAGCGCGAACACATTTCTTCATCGACTGTTTTTTTCATATAATCAAAACTTTCTATGACAATCCCTCCTCTTTTGCTGCCGGAATAATGACCGTAAAGGTGCTGCCCTCTCCCAGACTGCTCTCCACTTCAATCCTGTAGTTATTAAGCTGCAATACCCGAAGTGCCAGTGCCAGTCCAAGTCCGTTTCCAGCTGTTGCATGCGAGGTATCACCCTGATAAAATTTTTCAAATATGTGCTTCTTTGCCTCTTCCGTCATGCCGCATCCATTGTCACTCACGGAAATTCTTATCTCATTTCCTATGTTTTTCTCAGTTAGTCTGATAAAACCTCCCGGCTCGGTAAATTTTACGGCATTGGAAAACAGATTGTTCCAAATCAGCTCCATCAGATCAGGATCTGCGGATATCTGTGCGTAATCTTCCAGATCTGCATCAAAATCCAGCCCTTTTTCCTCCCATGCAGGTTCATAGGCTATCGCACACTGCACAAGCTGTTCGCATACATCATAATTTTTCTCAACAGGCGTGATCGACTGCTTTTCCAGCTTATTCAGTTTTAAAATATTGCTGATCAGATCTGCCAGCCTCTTAGATGTATGATAGATCAGATCTGCCAGCCTCTTAGATGTATGATAGATCAGATCTGCCTCTTCTTTCTGTGCGCTGCTTAGGTTTTCACTGCGCAAAAGTTCTGCGTTATTTTGTATTATGGCTATCGGAGTCTTGATCTCATGGGATACATTTGAAAAGAAATCCGTCTTTAGGGTTTCGATACTTCCAAGTTCTTCCACCATCTTATTAAAATCTACGATCATTTTGTCCATATAGTCGAGCTTATCCGAGGTGTGCAGTGTTGGAATATAAATTGAAAAATCCCCCTCCGCAACTTTCTTTGTAGCCTCCGCCAGCTTATGCATGGGCTCTTCATACACCCTCTTTATCTGCTTTCTCGTAAAAAGAGTAAGTCCCACGGCAACAGCAGACCAGTACAAAATCGGAATAATTATCTGTGTCAGATCACTCCAGTTCAAAGCGTTCATTCCCACAATAAGTCCGGTATGAATTCCACTCATCAGAAGCAGTACTATCAGATAAACGAAAAAGAGAGACGATGGAAAACGGCTCTCTCTTACATTGTTTTCAGGAATATTTTTCTCTGTCATAGAAGCACCGCCTTGTATCCCAATCCTCTGACTGTCTTTATCTCAAATCCATCACATTCTGAAAATTTGTCACGCAGCTTCGTTACATACACATCGACCGCGCGCAGGCTCGTTCCCGAATCTATTCCCCAGAACTCGTCCATAAGCTGTGCTCTTGAGAATGTTTTCTTCGGATAGGATAAGAGCTTGTAGAGAATGTTAAATTCCCTTGTTGTGACTGGTATTTCCTCTCCGTCTATTGCCGCTGTCATTCCGTCTGCATCCAGCTCAAGATTTCCTACCGTAAGTTTGCGTTCCATCTCGATATTTGCCCGTCTGAGCAATGCGCGCACTCGCATTTCAAGCTCTGCAAGCTCGACTGGTTTTACCATATAGTCATCGACTCCAAGCTGGAAGCCTCTGCGTTTTGACGGCAGATCGTCCTTTGCAGACATAAACAATATCGGTATGTGGCGGTTTACCTGACGCTCACTTTCCGCAAATTCAAAGCCGTCCACCTCCGGCATCATAATGTCGGAAATGATCAGATCATACAGACTGTTATACATTTCATCATATGCCTCATTCGCGCTGAGGACACCCTTTGCCTGAAATCCGCAGTCACCGAGATATGTGCATACTGTCTGATTTAAGTTTTTATCATCATCAACAACAAGTATATGTATCATATTGCATTCTCCTTAATCTCCCATTATGGTCATCACTTCACCATTCGCCAAAAGTGAGCAAGCTCCCTATGGCTCTTTTTCGTTTATTATATCATATACATACGCATATGATGTTCCTGCGCTTTTTAATATATGTCTATACAATATTATCCGATCATTTCCGTATTGTTTGAGTTTTGTTTCAGAATTGTTAATTTTCTACCATCCCTGATCCATCAGCCAGTTATTCAATCCTCTCTCCCGTCGGTTTGGATCTGCCTCATCTGAAAGTTCCGTGTACTCGCCTTTTATATTTCCATCCACGATAAAAAGTACCCTGCTGCACCGCGAAGCCACCTTTGCGTCATGTGTCACCATAACGATCGTTGTTCCCTCTTTATT
>CAKSRC010000040.1 GCA_934486915.1 uncultured Eubacteriales bacterium | reverse complement strand
AGGACCTACTTTAAGAACATTATCTAACACCATAACTCTCCCACCTAAGACATATTTACTAAGACTTAAAATTCTTATATTATAGCGAATTTGTTATTAAATATCAATGATTAGATATTTTTATTGCTTGCCACCTTCATATGTGAAAGTTCTCGAAAAAACCTCTTTTTACGCCTTTGTGCAATAAAAAACGGGGAACTTATTTGCTCCCTTTTTTATCTTGTGCTCTCTCTACATTAGCAATAAAACGTTTTATTTAAATCCGCCTTTTATTATTTCGTTAGTGATTCTTTCACAGACTTTGCCGTCATTATTTATGTTATATTTTTCGTTAAACCGGGCTAATAGTGGTTTGTATTCTTGTGCAATATTATCGATGTTATCTATTATTTCTATTAATTGTTCTTCAGTATATGCAATTGGTCCCGGAAGATCTTTTTTATAGTCTAAATAGAATCCTCCTCGGCATTTAACGTATTCATCGTAATCGTATGCATAGAACACAATAGGCCTTTCCAACAAAGCAAAATCCTCTATAACTGACGAATAATCAGTTATAAGGATATCTGTAATGAGGAAAAGGTCGGTTATATCAGGATAATCCGATACATTTATTATATTGCCGTCAAGTTTGGTTTCCTTCAACAGGTTATTTATCAGGGGATGTACTCTTAAAAGAACTAAAATATTGGAATTACCGGCCAATTTATTTATTTTTAGATTTAACTTATCATTTTTAAGTTCGTAATCCCTAAAGGTAGGTGCGTAGAGAACTACTTTCTTTTCACTGTCTGTAATGTTAAGTCGTTGTTTGATTTCATTTATGTATTCATCAGTAGTGTTCTTAATTGAATCGGTGCGGGCTTCACCTAAAATTAAAATTTTGTTATCATATCCGGTGGAAGATCTCATTATCTGTGAAAAATACTTATGTGGAGATACAAGATAATCCCAGTCTTTTACATGTTCCATTGGAGGCCTATACTCATCATTATTAATGTCATATCCCATTTTTTTAACTGGGAATGCTCCGTGCCAAAGTTGGATATAAGTTTGTCCCTTTCTTTTTTTGACTATTGATGCTAGTGATTGACTTCTAATCCAGTATTTTGACGTTGCAAGATGGTAATATGCCATTAAAGTTCTATTGTAATAATAATCACCCTTATTAAGCATAGATACATCTGTCCCTTTTTTTACGATCCATATGGTTCTAAACTGATTAGGATGATTAGCTTTAATATACTTATATAGCACTAAGGGATTATCATCAACGCGCATTCGTCCTGATTCAAAAATTATTTTATTATTCTGTATCTTAGTAAACTTAAAAATGAAATTTAAAAGTAATGAAAGTAATTTTTTCATGCATTCTACCTTCTTGTAATATTAGTTGTATTAAAAGCGTTGTGGGATATATTTTCTTGATATAAGTCTTGTTTTATTTGTGCTGTTGGAGTTTCTGGAGTTTTTGGTAAATAAACATCTTCGCAATAAGAACTTAAAAAATCAAAGTTCCTTTCCGTCACTCATGAACTCTCAACATATTATTTGGATACAAGTGTGAACACTATTTAATTGTTGTAATTTTTCATAAGATTCAAACCCTTGGAGACTATTGATCTAAAGTCTTTTGATGTAATAAAATTTATTGAAAAAACTATTATACAGACTATTAAAAAATAGGCAGCTGAGTTTAAAAACCAGTAAAGGTAATTTTCGCTATTTATTTTCACAAATTTATCGCTTAAAAAACAAAATATAATTGATATAAATACTGAAAACAAGTACCTATAATAATATTTAAAGGGTTTTTGCTCTAAGGTTTTATTATAGATTACATACGGGAATGCCCAAAAGTTAGTTAATAGGGTTGACAACACCGTTGCCAAAATAACGCCGGAAATCCCCATTCTATATATTAATATCAGAGAAAAAACTAAGTTTAGACCGGCTTCAATAATAACAATTTTTTGTGTATCTTTAAAGAGATTACAAACTTCATTAACCATATGTGTTGGTCTTTTTGCAATAAAATGAAAAAGAGAAAATAACATTAAAGCTAGAGAAAAATTGTCTAATATATAATTCTCACCTAACCAAATTTTTATAAAGGGCGAAATAACACTGTAAAGAGTTATTGATATGCACATTGCTAAAGAGAGAAATAGTATATTGATTTCTTCAAAGATATTTCTTTTTTGGGAAAGTTTTTCTTTTACCATTACGTTACCCATACTAGGCGCGATAGATGATGCACACATATAACAAAGATCATCCATAAACTTTATAATAAAATTGTAAGAAGAATAAACGGTTACAGCTGTTGTGGTAAGAAAGGAAGAAATTAATAATATATCTGTATTAGAGTAAACGGCACCGGCAATCTTATGAGAAAAAACGTTTTGCATGCCTTTGATTTTTATACAATCTTCTTTAGGTACGGATTTAAGCCAACTGTATTCTTTAAATATCCTTCTGTTGGTAAAGTAATACGATACAGTTCTTATGACTATAGTTCCTGCTAAAATCATTAGGTAATCTACGCCTATTTCTAACAGAATAATTTCGATAATGATTTCTGCTAATTTGTATATATTTAACATCGTATTTATCTTGTATATTTTCTGGTCTGCTTGCAATATAAATCTTGGCGATAACATTAGATACTCTAAGACACTTCTAACTAAATAGAGTATAAATGCTATTTGCATATACTGTAACGACAACCCATTATTGGTAAGAAAGTTTAGAAAGAATGAGACACCGGTACCTATAGCCAAAATGATAACGGCTATCTTTCTCAACGTGTACTTAGATGAAGTATATATTATATTTATTTTATCTTTATCTTTGTCAACGAGAGCTTGATAGTAAAGCTGCGTAACCAGCGCACCTGCTCCAGCTTCGACTATAGATATATATGAGAAAATCTGAAAAAAAAGCTGATTTAACGAGTATATATCCTGACCAAGGGTGTCTAGATATGCACGAACCCTGAAAAAACCAAGTAACGTTAAAACAAAATATGGAATTATAGTTGATATAATATTTTTAATAGAATTTTTTTGTCTCAATTATAAGTACATCCTTTATATCTGAGTAATCTTTATATGTGGATAGATGCAGAGAAACTTGGTGATAGTTTCCACTTTATATAAGTCTTCTTTTTTACATGATATAGCGGAAAAACCATTTTTCATTTCATCTAATAAATAATAGTATATTTCAGGTAGTTCACCTTTTTGCAGTCTAAGATTAAACTCCTTAACATCAGAACCTAAAAAGAGTTTTTCATCGTCTTTGATTTTTATTTGTAATGTCCTATTAGCTTTAGGACTATCAAGATTCTTATAAAACTCCACAAGAGCATACAAGAATAAGTTGTTTTTATATGTATCACCGAATCTTTTTTCTATAATAAATTGTATTACTTTGGCCTTGTCTCTTTGTGGCTGTTGTTTATATATTGGGACAAACATGCCTGCTAAGCCTAATCTATTAAAAATTCTATATAATAAATATTGGTATCTATAATAAGGTATATGAAAATAACTCATTAATCTGGTTGCGGTTCTTAACTCTCCATTAATGACATTAAGTTTTCCAACATCGTTATTTATATAATTTGACTCGTGAATTCTATATTTAAACATAATATGATCCATGTTTTTTACACTTATTAAATTAGGGTAGGAATGAAGATCTACCCAATATGGCATATTCCAATCCAAATAAGATTCCTTTATTGATTTTAAAAATACATTAGTATTAAAAAACGCAAAATCTATATAAAGATTTCTTCCTAGCCATAAATAAAGCAAAGCTAAACGATTAGTCGTTCTTTTATATTTCATTACCTTTGATAATTTTACTTCATTATCGTTAACATCAATAATCATTGAGTTTCCGGTATAGGCATCATAACCCGGATGTGATTTTTCAAATTCAATAAATTCCTCTAATGATGTTTTGGAATACAATAAATCGTCTGAGTGTAGTATATAGACATAATCACCACTTATTTTATCTAATACAAATTTTATAGAATTCAGCTGATCTGAGTTTTCCTTATAGTAATATTGTATTTGCTTTTTTGAGCCCATAGCCTCTTTATATTTTTTAATTGTATCTGACGTATTGTCGGTTGAACCGTCATCGACTATAAGAAGTTCCCAATTGGGGTAAGTTTGATTTATTAGTGAGTCTATGCTGGCACATATACTTTCAGAATCATTATAAGTTGGCATTATAATCGATATCTTTTTCATTGTTAAAATCACTTCCAACTTTAGTATTAAATTTAATTATTATTCCGCAGATGAAGGCTAAAATAATTGTTACAGTTAGGGCATCTAAACTATTTCCCGAAAAGTAGGATGCTCCTAACACTAATAGGATAGATGATATACAGCTAAAATTAAAAATATTAAATTTTTCCTTATAGTATCTCAAGCATTGATAAATTCCCCATAATACTATTAAAACAAAAGGAAATAAAAATAATAACACACCCATTAAGCCCATACTATAATACTGGTTTACAAAATCGCGTTCTATGTTATATATATTACTTACTCGACTAAATCCTATTCCAAACCAAGTATCTAAGCTGTTATTATTTATTTCTTTTACTCTTTTTATCATAGACGTTTCTAAGTATCTATAATTCAACCTTTTTTCAATAGGTTCATGTAATATTTCATACCAAAAGTCCGGGTCATATTGGTATGGATAGCTTTTTGTGATAAAACGTTTATTTATTTTTAAACGTTCATAATTATTCTCTATAAATTTGATCTTGTTATTTTGATCCATAGAATCTGCTATGTTTTTTATCTTAGGTGTTTCTGTGTTACCATTAGCGCAATCCTGTACAGACAATGCCGAAGAAAATTCAATATTACAATTTGAAATTGCATTTTCAGATAATCTGTATATTGAAGTTGGCATGGTACCTTTGTTCGCTTTTGCGGTATTGTTTGCAATTTGTTGTCTGTAAAGAGCTGGCGATTTCGGAAAAATTACCAGTACTAAAAGCAAAACAGAAAAAATTGATATTAGTGTTTTTAATTTAAATTTGAGTTCCTTTTTTACAAAAACAAAAAAACAGTAAGCCACAATCATATAAACGATTATCAATAAACTTCCATAGGTTGAGACCTTGGTTCCAAGCATAAGCATAGATATTGGTTGTAAAAACAAAGCTAATGAACTCATTATGTCTATTTTTTGTATAAAAAAGTAAATACATAATGGAAGTAGCATGCAGAGTATAGCCGCTATTTGATTAGCAAAATTAAAAAATGCTTTTGAAGCTAATCCATAAAACCCATAATTTTTATATCCGTTTGTAAACCAAGAAAAAATATTATCTGATATGGTCTGATTTGCGTATGAATCCATAGAGATTTTAAAGATATTTGTAACTACTATAAGCCCGGATATGATAATAACAAGACTTAATATCGTAAATCTAAACTCATCCCTACCTATATCTAGATTGTAGACTATAAATATACATAGCATTGGCAGTATAAGACGTATAATATAAAAGATTTCATTAAGGGCCGAAAAATTAAAATCACCCGGAACCAAAGAGTGAAAAGAAAGCCCATTTACTATGTGAATAACAGTATACAGACATATTGCCAATATATATCCAACCAAAACATAATATTTCTTCTTCCAATTTTGCTTATATAGCACCAAAATTGAAAATATTAAGATAGCCGCAATCCTGACTAGGGTTGAAGGTGATATTAAAAACTTAGACACAACTTCTTCTGTGAACAGATAATGTGTATCAAGTAACGGCTGAATTAAAATAAAAGCAATAAACCAATACTTTAAACTTTTGCATTTAGAAATTTCTATATTAATCATAAATTATTATTTCTCCTCTGCATAGAAATCTATGAATTGAACTTGGCTAATATTGCGTCTACTATTTTTTTACTTGCAAAGCCATCTCCATATGGGTTGGAAGCTTTACTCATTTGTTCGTACTTAAATTTATCTACTATTAGTTCTTCAATTATATTGCAAATGTTTGTTTCATCAGTTCCGGCTAATACCAAAGTTCCGGCTTCTATTCCTTCCGGTCTTTCTGTAGTATCTCTAAGAACCACCACAGGTTTTCCTAAAGAAGGTGCTTCTTCTTGAATTCCTCCGCTGTCGGTCAATATGATATATGATTTATTTAATAGATTATGGAAACTGATAACATCTAGTGGAGGAATTAACTTAACTCTATCACAGTCTTTAAAAATTTTATCGGCAGTAGCTTTTACAAGTGGATTGAGGTGTACAGGATAAACAACTTTTATATCATTATGCCTTTGAACAATTGTCCTTATAGCCTTAAACATGTTTTCCATGGGTTGTCCCCAATTTTCACGTCTATGAGCTGTAAGTAATATCATTTTATCTGTTCCAACCCATTGTATAATTTCATCTTGATAGTCTTCTCTAACTGTTATTTTTAATGCATCTATAGCTGTATTTCCCGTAACAAATATAGTTTCCGGGTTTTTCCCTTCTGATAAAAGGTTTTGTTTACTTTTTTCTGTTGGAGTAAAATTCATGTCAGAAACCAGTCCTACAAATTGCCTGTTTATTTCTTCCGGAAACGGAGAGTACTTATTATAAGTTCTAAGACCGGCCTCTACATGACCAATCGGAACCTGCTTATAAAATGCAGCTAAGGCTCCAGCAAAAGTGGTAGTTGTATCGCCGTGGACAAGTACTATATGAGGTTTAACTTTATCTATGATTTCTTCGAGCCCCTTTAAACACTTCGATGTAATATCTGAAAGTGTTTGTCCTTGTTGCATTATATCGAGATCATAATCCGGTTTTATTTTAAAGGCTTCTAATACTTGGTCCAGCATTTGTCTGTGCTGAGCTGTAACACACACTATTGATTCTATTTCACTTCTTGATTCTAGCTCTTTGACTAAAGGAGCCATTTTTATTGTTTCCGGTCTTGTTCCAAAAACCGTCATTACTTTTATTGGCATAAATATCAATTCTCCATGTTTTTAATTATATTTTTCACAGTTTTAACAAAAGTAACATTATTTTTCAAAAATCGTTTAATCCTGCAAGGTTCTTTAGCTATTCTATATAGCCACTCTAAATTTAGCTTAATAAAAATTTTAGGGGCCCTTTTTTTATATCCACTTAGAACATCTAAGGCCCCGCCGATTCCTATAAAAATACCTTTATCGAATGTACGATAATATTTTTGTATTAATATTTCTTGTTTTGGAATTCCTAATGCAATAAGGATAATATCGGGACTTTGATATTTTATATCTTCAAAAACATCCTTTTCATCGTTATCATAACCATTTTTTATACCAACCACATTCAAATTGGGATAAGTAGATGCTAATTTTTTTGATAATAAATCCAAGACTTCTTGAGTACATCCATATATGTATATTCTTTTATTGTGTGTATTTCCGTACTTCAAAAGATATTCCGCAATATCTACACCAGTAATTCTTTCATGAATATCATTTCCCATTCGTTGTACTGCTTTTAGCACGCCAATTCCATCTGGAACTATTATTGCTTCATCATTTGTTAAGGCTTTGTCCATATCCTGATTCTTTAATCCGAGCATAAATGTTTCAGGATTAGCAGTTATTACAAACATTTTTTTGTTTGTAATAAGAGAAGTTTCCATAAACTTATAAAAACTATCTTTAGTCCCACTATATATTTTCTTAAAGTAACGTAACAACTACATCTTCCCTCTTTACTGAAATCAAAATTAATTCATATTATTCAAAAACTCATCCCATTTTGTTTCTATCTTTTCAATGGAAAACTTAAAGGAGTTAAGTTTAGCTTGTTTCCCTAATTTTTTTCTGATATTTTCATTATCAATAAGATTATTTATTTTAAATACCATCTCATTTTTATCTCTGTTTGCTATTAGATATCCATCTAAACCATTAGTTATGATTTCAGATGCACCTTCTGCACTATCAAATGCTATACATGGCAATCCGTAAGATTGTGCTTCTATCAAAACAAGACCGAAGGACTCCTCATACGATGTCATGACATATATAGACGAATTAAGCAACAAGGAATTTATGTCATCTCGACTCTTAAACCCATGCAATATAACATTGTCCTGTATTTTTAATCGTTTAATTTTTCCCTCAATTTCATGTCGTTGGACACCGTCTCCAACTATGTTTAACATCCAATTACTATGTGTTTTCAAAACCTCATGAAATACATCAATTAAGTCTAACATTCCTTTTTCCGGGGAAAGACGACCAATTGAAATAATATTGAATTTATTAAGCTCAGAACATATATTCGGGATATCATCTAGAAAATGGGGTATATAAATACATTTTGTACCGGACTTAATTCTTTCAGCATAAAATTCGTAAAGCTTTTTAGATACGGGCATAAAAAAGTCGATTCCGTTTAGCGAACGTAATAATTTTTTTATGTATCTTTCATTATTATGATGATGGCTATGTTCCTGAGCGATGGTTATAGTTCCGGATCTTTTATATTTAGACAACCATCTGTTGTATAGAATACGAGAAGATATAATATAATCTGCGTGTATATTTTTAATTTCATTTATCATTGTTTTTCGTCTTAAATAAAGTATTTCTAAACTTTTAAAAGACTCTCTAAACAGTGCGAGAAGATTAAATGACTTTAAAGCTCCTCTTACCTTATCTTTATTGGGTTTTTTATCAGGAATCAAATATTTAACTTTAACTTTGTCATCCAATAGGAATGCGGGTTTTTCACGTATCTTATATGTACTTATAATTTCTACTGTATATTTTTTGCATAAAAGATTTGCTTGAGATACAATAGCTCTTTCTACTCCGCCATATCCCAAATGTAAAACTAAAAAGACTATTTTTTTCACTTAATGATTCCCCATAATCTTAGAATAAAGGTGCGCCCGTTTTTTTGAAGTAAGTCTTAATTTTAAAAATTTAACAATGCGCTTCTTTAGGGGCGAATTTCCATCCATCCATGTACCCGTAAAAATATGGATAGTAGATGAATCATTAGATGGATTACATAAGACATAGTCAGGGTAAACTGCTATTCCTGTGTCAAGCACCTGAAACTTATTATTTACAGCACAATTATATTTATTTATTAGTATATCCGAAACAGTTTTTGTGTTAACCTTTGCCAATTGATCATTCTTATCGAACTCAAAGCTAATGTCGTTATAGTAGTCTAACATATCTTTTGCAAATGGATGACCCTTTTCAGCTCCAAAAACAGCAGTAAAAGGATAAACGCTATTTTCAAACCCAACAAACGCCTTATAATCTAAGAATTGAGACAAATCATCTAAGACCAAGACATCTGTATCGAGATATATCCCTCCATAGTTATATATAGCATAGGCTCTAATGTAGTCACTAACATAAGCCCACTTTTTTTGCTCGTATGCTTGTTTTACGAACTTATTCGAGTTTATATCGAAGTTTTTTTCATTCCATTCAATAAACTCATAGTCTTTTAGATGGGTTTTCCATGTATCCATACATCTTTTAATATCAGGAGATTTTTCAGCATTCCCTACCCAAACATAATGAATCTTTTTGTTTATAGACAAAAAATCACACCACCGTAATAATAAAAATTGCAAATAAACATAGCTATTGTACAAAAAATCATATGTAATGTCAAGTTTTAACCGCTACGATTTAAATTGCAGTATAATAAATATCCTTCCCAAGATATAGGCGTAAAATTTATGATATTCGGGTGATATGCGGGGCCTGGTTAATCGTAAGCCGATTAACTAGGTCTTTAATCTATTTCACAACCGGGATTGCATCTGCCCCCACCGTTAGGTAAACACTAGGTAAATTGGTACACATATATACGCCTAGCGCAGGCGGTGGCATCTTTAATCTCCCATCAACCTTGGGGTGCGTCTTGCCGCCGGGCGCCGCAAAATATAATTGAAAACTACCAATATATGTGATAATATAAATAACACCAATAGCATCAATAACACCAAAAGCACCAAAAGCACCAATAGCACTAATAACACCAATAGCACCAAAATAATCTTCATCATTGAGTCTTTGGGGAAGGGGTAATCAAATGGAAATAATAGCAATAACT
>CAKSRC010000039.1 GCA_934486915.1 uncultured Eubacteriales bacterium | reverse complement strand
TCGTTGGTTCGAGTCCAACTTGGGGAGCCACTCTTGTCCTCATCGTTCGATGAGGACTTTTTTTATATCTAAAAAACTGCATATTAAATTTTTAAGGTATCTAATTTTTTAGGTGCCTTTTTTTAAACAATAATTTCATATGTGGTGGAAAACAGGAGTAAAATAGGTAAAAAAATAAAAAATTTATTGTTTTTTGCCCTGAAAAGGGGAATTTTATATGCTTTTAGTCCTATATATGTAGGGTATTTTTTATAATATAGGAGAAGTGATATTTATGAAACAACTTAAAGCTCTAAAAAACACATTTTATTTATTCGGAAGCGATAAAATATTATCTTTGAAGGGTAATTCCAACGCAGACAAAATTAAGTTTACAGTGGATAGATACTGCGATGGTATTGATTTGTCTGAGTGTACTTGTACAATTAAAACAAAGAACAGCAACAACGAAAGTGATGTCATTTTACCAAAGATTGATATCAATGAAAAAATACTTGATATCAATTGGACGATAACGTCGGCAACAACGGTTGTCAGCGGAGAATTAATGGTACAAATACAATTTGAAAAACTCTTTTCTGACGGACAAGGGGGATATGATGAAACTAAAACTATTGTTTGGCAAAGCAACATAATGAAATTCGATGTGCAAAATAGTTTGAGTTCTGACAAGGATATTTATGATCAAGAACCAACATTATTTCAACAATGGGAAGATCGTATTTCAAATTTAGTTGATAATCAAATAACAAGTCTATCTAACGAGATTAATGACAGCTATATTGCGAATGCTCAAAAGAATATAGCCAACGGTGTTCCTACGCTTAACAGCAATGCAAAGCTTGATACATCAAAGTTTGAGGAATCGTGCGTTACAACCGCCAAAATTTCTGATTCTGCTGTCACTGCGGCTAAGCTAGCGGCTGGTTGTGTAACTGCCAACAAGGTTGCAGATAACTCAATTACCGAAGCTAAAACAACCTTTTTAAATCCGAGCTATGTGGATTTATATGATGAAAGCAAGGCGATTAAAGGAGGATACTGGGGAACTTCAGGCGAATGGGTTTCTGCACCAACTATCGACAGCAGTGGCAAGATAGAGGTAACTGCAGGACTTACATATACGACCACAGAATCTTCATGGAGGGTGACATGGTGGAAATCAGACCAAACCTTTTTGACTTATACAGATTATACAGTTTTTAAGTCTCAAGGGTATGTAACAGCTCCTGAAAATGCCTGCTATGCTAATTTCTGTTTTAGCGCAACTAATTTAGACAATCGACACATTATTCAAGGAACGGTTTTTCCGGTCAATAATACACTTTTTCCAGATTTGCTTGTGAATACTAATAATATTTCAAATGGGGCAGTAACCCAAGAAAAAATATCTACTGATTGGTCGGGTAAAAAATGGGTTTCTTATGGTGATAGTATAACATGGTATGGGTACTGGCAGCCTTATGTAGTTAATGCTTTAAACCTTAATCATACAAATTGTGGGGTCAGTAGCTCTCCTATCGGCGGCTCTTTCTCAAATGCAATGTGGCAAGATTCAAGAATAGATGAAGTCAAGGCGGCAAACCCCGATATTGTCACTATTTTAGGCGGGGCAAATGATATGTATAAGGGCGTTTCTATGGGAACATCAGAAGAATTAACTAAGACTATTAGCAATAAAGATAAAACGGTATTTTATGGAGCATACTCGTATATTATTGAAACTCTATTGACATGGAAACCCACACTTGAAATTGTCCTTATGACCACTATGTGGGGCAATTTTGAGGCTGTAAACTCTACAACAGGGCTTACATATAGAGATTTCTCTAATGCAACTAAAGAAATAGCACAGCATTATGGCTTGCCTTGTGTAGATTTAATGGGAGAAATGGGACTTAATGCAATAACAGCCAACACCTATTTAATGAACGATTCTCAATATGTGCACCCAAATGATGCAGGTGCAAAGCGTATGGCTAGAGTTATTATAGGTAAACTTAAGGCGTTGCAGTAATTTGGCTATATCTAATAATAGAAATTCCCCGGCTATACCGGGGAAATACCTATTTATATAATTCATACCATGTATTTTTTACACTGTCCCAAGAGGACATATTTCTCAATATATTTTTATTTTCACTTAGGTTTACATTTTTATCTTTTAAGATACCTAAAACCAAACTGGAGAGTTCCGAAAAATCTTCATATTCAATGTAACTTACATTGTTGCTTTTTAATTCACCGTAATTAATCCATTTAGGGTTGATTACGACCTTGCCGGCATATAGATATTCTTGTATGGAAGATGAAAAAGCATCTGTAGTTTGCGCATGAATAAAAATGTTTGTCGCTAATCTTAATCTTGCTATGTCATCATTACACATAAAATCTTTTAATATTTTATATTTGCAGGGCATAATTTTGAGTTTTGCCTCTATTTCAGCAAAATAAGAGTCAGGATTGGGTAATCCATAAGTCATTTGAAGAATTATTGTAATTTTAGAAAGAAGAGATTCGGGTAATTTTTTTAGTTCATTAATTACTTTTAGATGTTGCTGTTCTCTTTTTGCGTTATATCCAATAGATATAACAGTCCTGTCAGGTTCAATGCCAAAATACTTCTTACAACTTTGCTCTGCTTCGGTTTTTGATACTTCATCAATACTATCAAAGCCGTTAACGCCAAATTTTACATTTTTAATCTTATTATCAAATTGGTGCCCAAATATTTCTATAAACTTATTTAGCATTGCTTGAGTGGAAATCGTAATATACTTGGCATTTTCAAGGCAGATTCTAGCACCTTTTCCTTCATTAGGTGTTCTAAACAAGTCGCTACCCCAATAAGAACAAACCAAGGTATTGGTATATTTATAAATATCTTTACAAATAAAGCAAGTGCGATTCCACATCCCATGGAGATGTATAACATCAAATTTACCTATTGTTTCCAAACAGTTATGCAAATTTTTATTGGCTGTTAGAATATTTACAAGACCTCTTACTTTGGGAATTTTAGTTATAAATGTTGGGATATTTGGAGCAAGCTCTACTAACTTAACATTATGCTGGTTATAAAATTCTAAGTAATTTATGTTAGATGTTTCTTCGCATGTTAAATATATTTCATCATTTTTAGGAATTAAAACACAGCGTATATAATTATATACAAAGACAGAGTTTGCGTCGCCGATAACTAGAATTTTCAATCCAATTCCTCCTTAGGATAGACCTTTAAAATATATTTTCTGCCACCGTACTCAAACCACAAGGGAAACTTGTTATTATCCGCAACTCTAATATGATTAATTTGTTCTCTTAGCGTTTTATCAATATCAATTCTATCATTTTCTTTAGTAAATCGTGCATAAAAACTTTCCTCACCGCTTTGTTCAATGGGCGTTAATTCTTCATAGTCATTTAAATATTTTATGCACATTTCTTGTATTTTTAATGCCATTTTATCTCTTAATTCTGGGAGAAGTTCCAATCCATTAAAAGTAATTTTATCTTTAAGATAGAATGGGCCTGCATCCATTGCTTCTACTACTTCAAATAAGGTTAAAACGATCTCATTTTTTCCTTCTAATATTTGATGTTGAAGTGGGGAAAATCCCTTTCCTTGGGGTAAGTCACTTGCATGAATCACTATACAATTAGAAAAATTATTCAAAAACTCCTTTTTTACCAATTTAGTACAACTAAGTAGAAAGCATATATCTCCCTTAATATTTTGATCGGAGTTATGAATCAAATAAGATTCATAACCATTTGAATTTATAGTATTTACTAATTGTTTAGCGTATGGAACAAACCAACTATTTATATTATCAACTAAAACATATATTTTTTTCCTCAACTTACTTCACAGCCTCTCTCAATGTTTTGCAAATATAATTAATTTGCTCTTTGCTTAGCGATGAGTACATAGGCAAAGTGAATTCGTTATCAGTGACGTATTCCGTTACAGGTAGATCGCAGCTTATATCAGCATAAGCGGAAAATCTATGGACAGCGGGATAATGTACACTTGTTTGTATTCCGGCCTCGTGCATAATATTTCTTATCTTATCTCTTCTTTGGGCATTTGAATCATTTAAAACTACGGGCATTATATAATTAGAAACAAACTCTGAGTTATCTTTAAAAGGTATTGTAATATTGTTTATGTCTTTTAGCTCATTTAGGTAAAGGGTTCGTATTTTTTGCCTTTGCTCAAGGTCCTTTTTAAGTTTTTTTAATTGAGATATACCTAAACTTGCCCTTATATCATCCATTCTATAATTAAATCCTACTTCCTCAATGTCATATGAAGTAGCATGTCCTGTTGATCTTTGGTATGACATTGTGGTCATTCCATGAGAACGTAAAAGACGGATCCTATCATTTAGAGCCTTATTATTTGTAATAATCATTCCGCCTTCGCCGGTACTGATATTTTTATTTGAGAAAAAGCTAAAGCAACCAATATCTCCTATAGTTCCAAGCTTTTTACCTTTATATTCCGATAATGGTCCATGACAGGCATCCTCAATTACATATAAGTTATATTTTTTAGCAATACCCATAATTTTATCCATATTACAAGGAAATCCTGCAAAATGCATTACGATTATAGCCTTGGTTTTATTAGTAATTAAAGATTCTACTTTATCTGCATCTATATTTATATCTTCTTTACTTTTTATATCGCAAAATACCGGCTTGGCGCCTACATATTTAATAGCATTCACTGTTGCCGCAAAGGTATACGATGGACAAATTACTTCATCACCACTTCCAATATTGAGCGCATAACATGCAAGATGTAAGGCGCTTGTACAGCTGGCAACAGCTATTGCGTAGTTTGTGTTTAACATTTGCGCAAAGGTATTTTCAAGTTCTTCACATTTTGGTCCCATCGATATCCACTTTGAATTTATAGTGTTTATGACAGCTTCTACTTCATTAGAATCATAATTAAGATTAAATAATGGTATTTTATATTGCATATCTATATCCCCTTGAGTTAAGTATTAGAATTGAGATCTTTTAATTTATTTCTAATATTAAGTGATATTTTTTCTATTAGATATTCTATTTTTAATCCCTTAAATAATAATTTTCTTAGGTATTCAATAATGCCGCAAACAGTAAATACAAGTAAAACACATAATGTTAAATGAAATATCATAAGCGGGGAGTCTAAGTATTTTTGGCTCCCCAAATAAACCCACAACTTGTCTCTTAATGCAAAATGCGCGTGAATTAAATATATCCCAAAAGTAAGAGAAGCTGTTATATTTATAAATTTGCAAAGCATTTTATTTTTAATATCTACTTTTAAAAAGAACATAAACAGCATAATTGACGCTATTAAAATAAATATGGAATTATATGAATAAAGGAAGAAAGGCATTATTTCATTGCCCTTTAATTTTATTAAAATAAAAGCCTTGATGAATTTTATTAGTGCGACAACAAGGGAAAATACAATAAACATTATAAAGCAATGGGTTTTGTTATTAAGATATTTAAAATTAGGTTTATGTAATCTTAAGTAAGCTGCCGCAAAGTATAAAAATATAAACCAAATAAGGCTATACCCGCCGGCAACGTTAAATGTATCATGAGGAAGACAAAGCATGATAGTTGATACTATTATTAAGGCTTCCATTTGTGTTTTAGACATTGCCTTTGCAGCTATATTTAAAAATGGTACTAGGATATAAAGAGCAATATAACAAGAAGCAAACCACCATTTTCTTGTTATAATAGGGAACATCGCAAAGGCTAGGTCTTTTAAACTTAAATGTACTATACCTGTCGCCAGCAGTGAAAAATAAATTATAATAGAGTAAAAGAAAACTTCAGACCAAAGTAAAATCAGTTTATTAAGCTTAAATTTTGAATTTACTAAAAAATAACCGCTTATCAAAACATAACAGTTGACAGATACAAAGCAAACTGCTTCAAGAGTCCACATTATAAAATAATTAGCAGAACCAAAGCGGACATTTTCCAAAACTTTACCTCCACCTAAATAATGAAGTGTTAAAATCATAAGCATAGATATTATTCTAAGTAATTCAATATTTGTTGAACGCTGCTTGATAGATTCTTTAGACATTTAATCACCTCGAATTATATGTTATTGTGAAAATTGTTTATAGTCTTCTTGAGCTTTTTTGTAGTCGTCCATTCTTCCAATATCCAACCAATATTCTTTTATTTCATATTTAGTTACACCGTATTTTGTGGGCAATAGTGACTGAATTAATGTATCAATTCCGAAATAGGTATCTTTTGGGATAAGTTTTAATGCTTCGGGTTTCATAACATATATTCCTGCCAGTGCATAGGTTACAATATCGGGTTTTTCTTCTATACCAGTGACTCTATCACCGTCAAAAAATATATTTCCAAAGGCAAATGGCAAAATCATTTTTTTAATGCCAACTGTCAAATCGGATTTTTGGGTTAAAGCAAAATCATACATACGGTTGAAATCGACCAAACTCAAAATATCACCATTCATGACAAGGAATGGCTCGGTTAAGTTATCTTCTAAAAGCTTCAGTGGACCCGCTGTACCAAGAGCTTTTTGTTCTTTGCTTATTGTTAGCTTTACGTTATACCTTGAGCCGTCTCCAAAAAATTTTTCTATATAATCTGCCTTATAGTTAGTTGCTAAAATGATCTCTTCAAAACCGTATTTTGCGAGCCTTTCGATTTGTATTTCCAGTACAGCCTTTTCGCCAATTGGCAAAAGTGGCTTTGGAATAGCATCGGTAAATGGTTTTAATCTTGTTCCAAGTCCACCTGACAATATTACAGCTTTTTTAAACATTGTATATATCCCCTTTGTATTTAGAAAGGTTTTGAGGGTTTGTAAACCACTTTATAGTTTCTTCCAATCCTTTGTCTACTCCGTATTCCGGGGTAAATCCGGTAAGTTCTTTAATAAGACTGTTGTCGCACCATAACCTATTAACTTCACTGTCTTTAGGGCGGATTCGTTGTTCATCAGTGATTATTTCAATATCACTGTTCATTAGACTTTTTATTTTGTTTGCGGTTTCGCCAATGCTTATTTCGTAATTTGAGCCTATGTTTACAGTTTTTCCAATTGCTTTGTCACATTGTGCTAATAGAGCAAGTCCCTTGCAAGTATCAAGCACATAGTTGAAGTCCCTTGTTGGAGAAAGTGCTCCTAATTTTATTTGCTTTTGACCCGATGCAATTTGAGTTATGATGGTTGGGATTACGGCTCTTGCCGATTGCCTTGGACCATAAGTATTAAACGGTCTTGCTAAAGTGACGTTTAGGCCGAAGGCATTATGAAAACTCATTGCAATAGAATCCGAACCTATCTTGCTTGCACTATATGGCGATTGCGGCTGCAAGGGATGCTTTTCGTCAATAGGCACATATTTAGCAGTGCCATAAACTTCGCTTGTAGATATTTGGATAACACGTTCGCAATTATTCTTTCTTGCGGCTTGGCAAATATTTAAGGCTCCTTTAACATTTGTATCAATATAACTGTCAGGAGCTATATAAGAATAAGGAATTGCAATAAGGGCAGCCAAATTAAATATAATGTCCACACCTTTTGAGATTTGTTCGCAGCAGTGACTGTCTCTAACATCTCCTAGAACGATATCCATTTCATTTTTGTATTTTGAGTTGTCGAGCCATCCCCATGAACCCATAGAGTTATATATAGCAAGAGCCTTTACATTTGATCCTTCTTTAACTAAATATTCTGCCAAGTGTGATCCTATAAAACCATCGGCACCCGTGACTAAAATCTTTTTGTTTTTAAGATTCATTTTAATTTTCTCCTTTTTTATGACTAATAATTTCTTTTGTTGTACTTAATAAGAATTTTAATTCATTTCTAAAGATAAACAAGCTTAATATAAGTATAAAAATAATTAAAATGTTTTTTATGATATTATAATTGAAAAATATATAATTGATTAATGCTGCCAATAGGATAATTCCAACGCATTTGGTTGCATAGGAATAGTTTTCTATGGATTTGTAATAGCGTTCTCCAATTATAGTCCTTACTATTAACATGACAATTGCCACAATTGCTGCGGCTGCAGCAGCACCCGCAGTCCCTAAAAATGGGATAAAAACATAACATAATGCGATATTTAAAACAATAGTTATTGAAAAGATGATTAGATTCCAATAAGTCTTTTTTGATATATTTATTCCAAAGCCTGTAGTCTCCGCCAATGTATAGCAAATAGGGGACAACATAAGAAGTGGGAAGAATGACATTGAATCTCTATAATTTTTGCCTATCAATAAGAATATAATCGGTTGAAATAATATAATAGCAATTCCAAATAGGGCCAAGCAGCAGGACATTAGTTTATGGATTGTCCAAAAACTACTCTTATTATCATTTTCATAGTTTTTATAAACATATGGTGCCCAATAAACACCAAATCCGGCTTGAATTAGATTTATAGTTGACGCAAGAGTTACAGCAGTTGAATATATACCTAAGTTAGAAAATCCAAGAAGCTGCCGCAAAACAATATTAGATACTGAATTATTCGCCCATGATAAAATTGATACAGGAATTAGCGGGATAGCGTATTTTGATATATCTTTAACAAGAGCTTTATCGATTTTTTTAAAAACATTAAAGGTTATATATGATTTTCTTATATATAGAAAGATCATTGAGGATACAAATACAGACAAGGACAAAGCAATTATTGCTATTTTGGCATCTGCATATAAAAAAGCCACGCCTAAATACATTAATTTACTTATTAACGCAAAAACAATTGCTTGTATATTATACCATTTTGTATCTTGTATCATTCTATAGTTTAAATTTACATATCTTGAAGCGGAATTGCCAAACGAATATATAATCATACATATAGGCACTAAAATACCATAGCTCCCTAAAACTTGCCAAGATACAAAATCATGAAAAAAAAGCAATATCAATCCGGTTAATGAAACTGCGATAAAAGCAATGTTTAAACAAAAGCCCAAAAGGTCCTTTTCCTTTTTGTTTTTGCGACATTCTTCATAAAATCTTACGTATGATTGATCCAACCCCAAAAGCACAAAAGTTGAAATTAGGGTTGCGTATGTATTAAATAAATTAATTTTTCCAAGTTCACTCGTATTATAAAGCCTTGTAGAGATAGGTGTAGCAATAAAGCCAATAACAAAAGTAACCCAAGTTGCCAAAGAAAATCCAATGAGATTTTTTAAAAATGCAGTTTTTTTATTAGACATAAGATATATATCCTTTGCTCTAAATTTAATTAATCTGGTTTTAATATAACATTACTTTGAGAAAAAAACAAGTAGGGAAATACTAGTTTTGATATTGCTATTTTTATATAATTTCAACAATAAAAATAAGAGAAAAATGTTTAATTATTAATATATAATAAATGTACAAAGAGCAACTGTAAGGGTTGCTCTTTTGTGTTGTTTAAAGATTGTTAAAAATTTTTAGGTTATTTGTCCCCTAAAGGGGAAAAAACACTCCTTTTTGACGGTATTATGAAAGGAGAATAAAAATGACAAGTGAAGAATTTAGAAATAACCCATTATTTCTACGAAATCAATTTGAAAGTGATGGAAATTTCGATATGCCTATAATTAGGAAACAATACATTGATTTATCAAATGTTCGATTAATAGGCTACGATCAAACTAAGCGTGACGATACGGCAAATTCAAATAAATTTGTGCACTTTTTTCTTGATGACTATAAGTTTCAAGTTATTTGGAATGACCCGCAACCACGTCTTCAAAAATTAAGTCAGTATAAGGGGGTGTTATCACCGCAGTTTAGTACCTATTATACAATGCCAACTACGCTTCAAATTTACAACACATTTAGATCAAGGTGGTGTGGAGCGTATTTGCAGTCAAAAGGTATTAATGTTATTCCTACGATTTCGTGGGGATTACCAAAAAGTTATTGGTATTGCTTTGACGGCATTGAGGAAGGCTCGATTGTCGCAGTGTCCACATTAGGAGTAAAAAGGGAAAAGGACTTTTTCCTTCAAGGCTATAATGAAATGATGAAAAGAATTAAACCATTGGCAGTTATTTGCTATTGCGAACCGTTTGATGAAATGGAGGGCAATATTATTACTGTCGATTATGCCGAGACTAACAACTTGGG
>CAKSRC010000038.1 GCA_934486915.1 uncultured Eubacteriales bacterium | reverse complement strand
CTGGACAAGCGCATTAGAAAGGAACATATTTTGCGTAAAAGATAAAACATATAATCAGAATTGTTGATTAATTATTCTAAAACATACAAATGGTGGTAATAAAGCTTACAAATAGCTTGAAAAGGAGCGAGTTTTAGGGTATTATGTAGAAAAAGTGATTGATAATCTATTGTTATCCGTTAGATAGCTGATTGGAGTCAGATATGGCATGATATCAAATCATCGATAATTAGAAATTATCCTTGGAATTTATCCAACATCAAAAATCTTATATTTTAAAATGGAGAGCTTTTAGTGAGATGTTTATTGAACAATAAGACAGTCTTGAAGCAAGGATTCTTCAAGACTGACGAAAGACTATAATAGATTTGTTACATTCATTTTTTTACGAGGATGTTTAGTTTCAAGAATATCTTTTTGTTTTGACATGGCAACATGCGTATAGATTTCTGTTACATTTATTGAACTATGTCCAAGCATGGATTGAATGTAACGGATGTCAACATTTTCTTCTAAGAGCAGTGTGGCAAAAGAATGTCGAAACATATGAGGAGTAATATGTTGTTGAATGTTTGCAGTACGACAGTATTTATTGATCATTTCTCGTACTGATTGATCGGATAGACGTTTTCCAATGTTATTTACAAAGAAGTAGCCGCATGAATGTATTTCATTTGTATATTCAGAATGGTATTTGTTTAGTGAAATAATAACATTTTCATCACATATATGAATTAAACGTTGTTTGGAACCTTTTCCGTTAATTACAATAACATTATTTTGTAAATCTATATTCTGGTATGGTATTGTACAAAGCTCAGAGATTCGAATTCCTGTAGCAAAAAGCAATTCAATAACAGCTATATCCCGGAGCGTTGTTTTCTTTTTATGACTGCTGGAAGCATTATGGTTTTGTTCGTACATTGCATTGAGTAATGTTTCTATAAAATGTAAAGGAATTGTTTTTGGCAGTATGACTGGTTCACGAAATCTTATTTGAAGCTTATTAAATGGATTCTGGCTGATTATTTCTCTATATTCGAGATAGTGAAAAAATGCTTTTAAAGAAGCAATTTTTCGTTTTACAGTTTTGGGAGCATATTGTTGATGAAGTTTTGCTATATATGTTTCCAGAACAGCATGGGTAAGCTCTGTGGATTCTGTTATGGAAATTTGTTCGGAATATTGGCGTAAGTCAATTCGATACGCTTTTAATGTCTTTGCATCTAGTCGTTTTTGCGTTTGGCAGTGTACTAGATAGTTGTCAATGTGATTCTGTAAGTGATTCATTGTAGAAATTCTCCTTTGTTTATGATTTTAATATATCGTACACGGAATTTAGAATATCTGCTATGTTATGCTCAAAAATTATTCTTTTATACCCAATAAGACACAAATTGCTTGATAAAACAATACATATAGTTATAGAATAAGTGTAGAGAATTACAAGCCTGATCAGCAGGATTTGATGAAATAATATTAGAAGCATTCGAGGAAAAATAAATGTCAGAAAAAACGATTAGGGTAAAGAAAGAAGAAAATAGATTACTGGTGTATTATTCCCCAAGCATTAATTTTGATGAGATTGTGAGGAACATTGCGTATGGAACGCTGATTAAGGGAACATTCTGGGTGACTCAAGACAATCTTGTTGAGGTTAATGAAGAAGAGGAGTATATTTGCTTTCGGATTGCAGGTACAGAAGGTGCATATTACGTCCTTGATAAGAAGGTATTTAATATTGAAAATTCTATATATGTAGATAAATGTTTGGATATCACAGATAAATGGTTTATTACATATCCTCATAATTCGATTATGAGGAGACTGGATAATTTAATCTCAAAAAAGCTTTATATTGTTGAAAGTGATGATGGGATAGAGAATCATTTGCCGGGCAGTGCTTTTCTTGGATTGGTAGAAATATTTCCGAATGCTTATGAAGTTAACAAATATGTGAATGCTCGGATCGCGTACCTGTTATCCAATTATGTAGAGGGAGTGTGGAAACACAAGGAGTCTTATGAAAAATACCTTGAGAAAAAGGAAACTCATTTTTCATTAGTCGATAATCAGTGCATTAAGTTGATGGGCTACGAAATGTACAGAAAAGCATTTGAGAATCTTGAAAGGATGCTTGCAGATTCTGAACCATATTCAGAAAAGGTTTGGCAGGAAAAAATTTATGAAATAATATGTGTGCTTTATCCTAAGTACATAGCCAGTTTCCGAGAGATTGAGATTGGAAATGATGGTCGTCATTCGAAAAAACCGGATTTTATACTGGTAGATTCTTCTGGATTTGTTGATCTTCTGGAAATAAAAAAGCCTAATAACCAAAAAGTTGTTTCGTCTACGGAATATAGAAATAATTATGTGGCTGGAAAAGATTTAGAAGGGGCGATTGTTCAGATAGAGAAGTATGTATACATTTTAAATCATGAAGGAGAGGCGCGTGCAAAAAAAATACGAGATAAAATTGCAGGTGATCTTCCGGCAGGATTAGAAATTAAAGTAGTGAATCCACAGGGAATTTTGCTTTTGGGAAGGAGCAGGGGATTGACAAAGGAACAGCTTTTTGATTTCGAAATAATAAAAAGACAGCATAAGAATATTGTAGATATTATGACATATGATGATCTGCTAAATCGATTGAAAAATATTTTGAAGCAGATGGAGGCAGATTCAAATTGTATATAGAACTGGAAAAGGAGCCCTCGTCAAAGCTCCTTTTTGGCTGCGAGCAGAGTCTTTGTTGCTGCATTTTCACCCTTTAATTGGATATAGCCTACGATCATATGATAAAAATATTGTTTCTCATCAGGAGTAAGTTTTACAAGCTGTGCCCGGATATCTGTCATAATTTCATCATCTCTGGTGGAAATATCATCAGATACAACATAATCCACACTTGCGTGTAAAGCATTGCATAATGCAATAGTCGTTTCTAAACTTGGGGTACGGTCACCACGCTCAATCTGTCCGATGTAATTAGTTGAAACATCAACGGCTTCGGCTAAGCGAGCCTGAGATAAACAATTGTTGATTCGTAAACGTCGTATTTTCTTTCCTAAAGAATCTGGTTGCATGATGCCTTCTCCTTTTCAATACAGTCAATCTTATATGTTTATAATATATATTATATCCATTATATTAATGCAATTAAATTACCGAGAAAACACACAACATGTTTGATAAAAGATGACAAATAGTGCAAAAACATACAATTATTGAATTAAAATAGACTGCAATGGATAACAAAACACAGGAATAACTATTTGTGCGAGAAATGCATACAAAAGGCTTGATTGTAGTCAAAGTTTGGAGTATTATAAAAATGAATGATAATCATATATTATTTTACGAATTGTACAAAGGATAGCACAAAATTATCCGCATTGTCTGATGGAGGAAAATATTTTGTTAGGACAAACATATATAGAAGGACCTAATTTGAATGATAATGAATGGAGCTTGGACAAAAGTTTGGGATTAGAGTTTGAAAATCACATTTTCAATATATTATCAAAGGAGTTGTGCAAGTATTATGATTTTGGTACTAAAATTTATCGCACACCTAAAGTGAAAGATAATGGAAAAGACATTATTTTAGAATCGCCTGTAGCATTAGAAAATATTTTAGGAACTAACTTTTATTTAAAAGATCGAAATAATTTGAGAATATATATTGAATGTAAAAGTTCAAATCATAATAAAATATCATATAATAGTTTTGCTGGGAACTTATCTCGAATTAAAGAAGAAAATGTGGGATATTATGTTCTTATTACTAATACTACAATTGTTCCATATTCGTATTATCATTTTAAGGAAGAAGCTGAAAAATTAGGAATAGAATTCGTTTTAATTGATCAATATCTTCTGAAAAAGTATTTACTCCAAAACAATGCAATGGTAGGAAATACAAACACTCCTGATAATTTTGACAAAATATATATTGAGTATCAAGCTAATTCATGTATTATTGAATCAAAAAATGCATACGAAATATATTTTTGGATAAGAAATTATTCGAATAGTCCTCAAACAGTTTCTATGACTGTTAACACAGACAGAAACTGGAATCTTGATTTGGACGATATAGAATGTATTGTAGATTCAAATAATTCATGTTGTTTGAAACTCATTGCTATAAAAAATTTTTTTGATGGAATTGATGATCTGATTTTAAATGTAAAAAGTAACACTTTGGATACTTGTATACAAGTAAAGGGAATAAAAATTTCATGTGATTTCAGACCTGAATTGATTGGTGAAAAAAACAAGAAGATTATTAAATTAATAAAGGATGGAATTATTAAAAAGACATCCAATCATATATACTTTCTTATAGGGGAAGCTGGAGTTGGAAAAACCAGAATTATTGATGAAGTATTATCTGAAATTGCAGGTAGGGAGATAAATTTTTGCAGAATACCCGTGGAAAAAGATAAAAATGTATTGCTTCAGCTACAAAAAGAAATGAAAAAAGGGGGGTATTTATCAGATAATGTTACTTGCGACTCGCTACAGGATATCTTTATAAACATTGATACCAGTTATCGTAAATATGTGATTGTTTTGGATGATCTTCATAATGCACCTATTGAAATTTTAAATAATGTTCGAAAATTGTTAGAAACAGATTGTCCGCCAGGATTGACGCTGATTCTTGTTGGTCGTGATGATTTTTCCGCTGGGAATGTAGACTATTTTTCTTTTGTGGAGTTTTGCAAGGAAACTTACCAATCCAACGTTATTTCGTTAGAAGCATTAGATAACTCTGAAGCAATTCAGCTGATAAAGTCAATTGTACGTGGAATTCCTATGCTTGCTTTAAAAAAGATACATTCATTAAGCAATAATATTCCACTGTTTATTATCCAGGTTATTGAATATATGCTAGATTTAAAACTAGTATATCTATTAAATAGAACTACCGTTGGTATAGAAAATACAGAAAGTTTTTCTAATCATTTATATATTCCCAAAAATATGGAAGAAATATATGATCAACGAGTTCAGCATCTGGTTGAACAGAAATGTGGTGATGATGTTCTTAGGTTTCTTTATACAGCTTCATATCTTGGAATGAGTTTTTCAGACTATTTTGTTAATGCTTTTTTCGAAGGTCGAGAGGATTTATATAGAATCTTATTAGAACGAAGGTATATTATACTTGCATCGGGTGGATATTCTTTTATACATGAAAGTTTGTACTTATATATAAGTAATAGATTAAAAAGTAATAAAGAAGCCAAAAAAGAAGTAGCAAACTATTTACTTAATACGCCATATGTATTTGATAAAATGGACGTACTAAAAAAAGGACAGCTTTATTTCTGGATAAATGA
Organism: uncultured Eubacteriales bacterium; assembly: GCA_934486915.1. Taxonomy (GTDB): domain Bacteria; phylum Bacillota; class Clostridia; order Oscillospirales; family Acutalibacteraceae; genus CAKSJY01. The sequence continues at coordinate 4,898 of CAKSRC010000038.1, read as the reverse complement.
TAAAAAAAATGCTCGCTTATATTTTTCAGGTGCAATATCAGACATAAACAATATCGTAAATTATTCATCCATTAACATTAATCAAAATTATTACATATACTTAGAAGATATATACAATGTCTGTGCAAAATATGAACAAAAAAAGAATATTGTTGCTTGTAAAATATATATTGCACTTCATTATCATACTCCATATGAAGCTGTTGGAATATGCCAATGGGCGCAACGCAAACTACAATCAAATAAAAATTTCCAGAATGATCCTCAATTTGTTTTTTTTCTTAAAGAGCAAATGGCACATAGTTACATTAATGCCGGACAATTAAAAAAAAGTGAAATAATATTATTAGATTTGCTTTCTGAAACAATTTTAAATATTAATAATTGTGATAAAAAAGCTGTTTTTGATATGTATGATAAATTATCAAATATTTACATTAAATATAATTCATTTGATATTGCACGAAATTATTGTAAATTATCGTTATCGTTAGCTAATGAATTAGACGATTCGAATTTACAAGCACTTAGTTACATAACCACGGCTAAATTATATTTTTATAATGATAAATCTGAATATAAAAAATTTCTTGATAGAGCAGATAAACTTTTATCAAAAGAAAAAGCATATCGTATAAAATGTCATAATGATGTGAGTTTGTTGATTATGAGATTGCTTGAATCACAAAAAAATGACGAAGAACATTTACAAAATTTGATGATTGAAACAGAAAAATTATTAGATATTTGTATCAAAAATAATTTTGCAAATTCCGTGATTCGTTTGTATATGTTATCAGCAGTATTACATTATTTCCTTGAAATAAAAAATGAAAAGTATATTGTCACAAAAAAATACATTGAAAAGGGAATTGATGCTAGTATAAAATTCGGTATAAGTACATATATTTGGCAATTTTATTCCTTGCTGGCAATTATTATGATTCGTCAAAAAGAAGATATTTCGAAGCAAAAAAGTTTATTTGATACAGTATTCAATATGTTAAGAAAACAAAATTTGAATTATCTTGGAAATTGTGATGTCACATATGGCAATATGTTAGCATTAACAAATGTTATGTTTTTTTATAGACAAAATCAATCTGAAAAAAATTTTTACAGTTTAATAAGTCAAATATCATTAGCAGATAATGTGGATTCTTGTGATTTTAATTGTAGTAAATATTTGTGTCAATATGAGTGTCATACAAATCTGGAAACATATCAAAAAGAATGGCACAACTTATCTTTCTTGAAAGATAAACAGACCATTCTTTTTGGAAAATCATTGGAAGAATATGCACTCCAAGACAGTACTGGTTATTATATAATTATAAGCTAATTTTTGGAAATCCAATAATTTCCAATAACAAGAATGTCCATATCATTATTGATAAACGTTTGGATAGCATCAATTGGTCGTTCCACTATTGGTTGTCCTGCTACATTGAACGATGTATTAATAAGAACAGGCACCCCTGACAGCATAGCAAATTCATTAAGTAGTAAATGTACAAAAGGCTCTGTTTCTTTTGAAACAGACTGTACTCTAGCTGTATTATCAACATGCGTAATGGAAGGCAATTTATCACGATACTCTTTTTTTACAGTAGGTGCTAACAGCATATATGGAGAGGATTGTTTTAAATCAAATATTTCATATTCCATTTCTTTTGTAACTACAGGTGCAAAAGGTCGAAAATTTTCTCGATGCTTAATACGATTATTGATTATGTCTTTCATATTAGGATTAGTTGGATTGGCTAAAATACTTCTGTGACATAATGCTCTAGGTCCAATTTCTGTGCGACCTCGATGGAATGCTACGATTTTATTATCAAAAATTGCCTGTGCTATTATCCGTGCAAGCACATCATCTTCAAAAAAACTGTAATTCAAGTTCCAAGCCTTTAACTCATTTTCAATTTCTGAATTCGAATAAGAAAAACCAAGATATGGAAGTTTAATCTGCGGATTAGGCATTTGAGGAAAATGTTTTTTATACGCATAAAAAGCATTTCCGATAGCCTGTCCGTCATCGCCGGATGCTGGGAAAATGAATACTTCTTTTAAATTACAGTTTTCCAATATTTTTTGGTTCAATAGGCAATTTAAAAACAGTCCACCACCTAGGCAAAGATATTCGGCATGATACTTTTTTACTAAATTTTTAATAAGTGTGATGACAGCCTTTTCTGTATATTCTTGCACTGTTTGTGCTATATCTGCAGCATTTTCTTGTATATAATTATGATGATTTTTTTTAGATAATTGCTGTAGTACAAATATATCTTCTAAATAATCTGCATACTTAAGAGAATATTCTAGGTCTTTATAATTTAAGTCTGAAAAATCTATGAGACTTTCTCCGTATGAGGCTAATCCCATTGTTTTACCAGCCTGTCCCCAACCAAAGCCTAATAAATATGTAAATTGCTCATATTTTCTGGCAATACTTATTTCCTGTAAGCGGACAGCAGATGGCATGTATGGTAATAAATAATTACTTTCATTTCCCATTCTTCGGATAGTAGGAGCTTGAAGACGTTTTTTTACAAGAGAAATATTTGATTCATTTGCAACATACAAGCTTTCTGCTTCTGTACAATTGCTGTAGTAATCGCCACCACCATCAGCAATAAAAATAAGTGAATTAGGGAAACCAGAAGAAAAAAATACTGCATAAGCATGAGAATCATGATGGGATACAAAATATACAGGAATTTTACAGTTGTAATGTATATAAAGTTCGGATTTGATTGTATTTAAAATATTTTCTGCTTCCATTGCATCCCCAGATAACCCTACACAATTCACATTCTGTATTTCTATATGTTGATATTTTAAAAGAGCATCTATAGACTCGAAAGGAAGTTCTATTGAGCGAGAGTGTTTTATTCTATCTAGACGCTCTTGTGCGATGTTTCCTACAACATTACCATTTTTGATAAGAGCAACAGATCTGTCATGACCAACATGAATTCCTAGTACAAATTTTTCTTCCATAAAAAATACTCCTCCAAATATGCTTTTATTTATTATTTTTATTAATAGTAAAAATTAACATGAGCGTACAACCCCTGTATGTCGTTAGATAATTTTGTGCTATCCTTTGTACAATTCGTAAAATAATATATGATTATCTATCACTTCCCTCCAATCCGTCTTTCCCTCAAATAGAAAATCCATTTCGCGGATGCTTTGTTGTCAGTATCATTTTTTGTTTGGCGAGCGTGACATGTGTATAAATCTGGGTCGTAGTAATAGAACTGTGTCCTAACATTTCCTGTATGTACCGGATATCGACATCTGCATCAAGCAGGGAGCTGGCAAAGGTATGACGGAACATGTGAGGCGTAATGTGCTGATCGATACCGGCGAGAGAGGCATACTTTTGGATCATTCTTCGGACACTCTGATCGGATAAAGGTTTTCGGGACTGATTTGCAAAAAAATGACCACAGTTTTCTATTTCTTTGGAAAAAGTGTTTTTGTATTCATTTAAAGTTTTTAGCACGTTATCGTTTCCAATCTGCAGTTTACGTTCTTTAGAGCCTTTTCCATAAATCAGGACAAAATTGTCATTCAGGTTGACATTGCAGGATTTTAAACTGCACAGTTCGGAAATGCGGATTCCGGTGGCAAAGAGCAGTTCAATTACGGCAGCGTCACGCAGAGCATTTTTTTGCTGGTAAGATGTGGTTGCAAGCTGCCGCTGAGTGTATATTGTGGAGAGAAAAAGTTCTAATGTCTGTAACGGAATGGTTTTTGGGAGAATAACAGGTTCCCGAAAGCGGATCTGGATTTTGTCAAAGGGATTTCTTTCGATAAATTCATAAAATTCGCAATAGTGGAAAAATGCTTTGAGGGATGCAATTTTTCTTTTGGCAGTTTTAGGCTTGTAGATGGAATGCAGATGTGCAATATAGGATTCTATCTGCCGGGAAGTGATGTCGTATAAGGAAGTCTCGGCAGGCATTGTGGAAGCAAAATGTGTGAGATCAATTTTATAGGCGCGAATTGTTTTGTCGTCTAAGCACTTTTGTGATTTGCAAAATGCAAGATAGTTTGTGATCTGGGTATCGTGTAATTTCATGGTATGTGTTCCTCGCTTTTTATTTTTATATTAGCAGAGGAAAAGTGGCTTGCTAAAAAGAAGAAAAGAAAATTTTTGAAAAAGCAAATTTATTTTCGGTTAAAAATCATTGACAATGCAGAATAAGTGTGTATAATAACCAATGCGGTCAAAATGCAAACAATTTGCAAATGCATACAAAATGCAAAGACAAATAACTTGCAATTTGAACAAATCAAGATTAAAACAACCAAATGCAGGAGGCGTTTGTTATGTTACACATTTTAGAACATACATTATCACACACGATCGAGGACAGCGTGAAGCTGCTTCCATTTCTGTTTTTCACTTATTTATTAATGGAATTGTTAGAGCACACGACAGGCGGAAAAGTACAGAACAAGATTAAAAATGCAGGGAAAGTCGGACCGCTGTGGGGCGGACTTCTTGGAATTATGCCGCAATGTGGTTTTTCAGCAGCAGCGGCCAGCCTTTATGCCGGACGTGTCATTACGGTGGGAACGCTGCTTGCCGTATTTTTGTCTACGTCGGATGAGATGCTGCCGATTTTCATTTCAGAGTCAGTCGCACCGGCAACAATCATTAAAATTCTTGGTGCAAAAGTCTGCATTGCGATCATTTCGGGATTTCTTGCAGAGCTGGTTTATGTGAATGTTTTTAAAAAGAAAGAAAAAGATATGGACATCCATGTGGTATGCGAGGAAGAACACTGCAGTTGTGAGGACGGCGTTTTAAAATCTGCGCTGAAACATACTTTGAAAATTTTTGTATACATTTTGCTTATCACATTTATATTGACATT